>JBDHDN010000217.1:0-7110 GCA_039591485.1 Gemmatimonadota bacterium | reverse complement strand
CTCCCTGGTGGTCATGCTGTTCCTGCCGTTCGTGCTGCCACACGGCCTCAACACGATCCTGTCTCCCGTCTTCTTCACGGTGGTGCTGCTCTCGTCACTCTCCGCCGTTGCCGACACCCGGCGGCACGTGGCGATCGGGGCTACGCTGGCCGTACCGGGGTGCGTGTTGATCATCGCCGCGTCGGTCACGCAGGTCCCAGCGTTCACCGTCGTGTCCGAGATCGTGGCGCTCACCTTCCTCGGGTACGTCGCGGTCACCATCCTCGCGTTCGTGCTTCGGGCCCGACAGGTGGACCTCGGCATCGTGCTGGGGTCCGTGTGCGTGTACTTGATGGCGGCGCTCATGTGGGGCGTGGGATACGACCTGATCGAGCGGTGGCAGCCGGGCTCGTTCGCCGTCCCGCCGCTCGCCGAGGGCGAGAGCATGCGTAGTGCACTGCAGTACTTCAGCTTCGTCACCATCACCACGCTGGGATACGGGGACATCCAGCCCGTGACGGCCTATGCGCGTCTGGTGAGCGTGATGGAGGCGATGGTCGGCCAGCTGTATCTCGTCATCCTGGTCGCTCGACTGGTGGGGCTGCACACCGCGTTCGAGTCGACGCGACTCGAGGACTAAACGCGCGTGCGAACAGGACCTGCGGGGGATATGGTGTGCCGCATCGTGGCGGTGGCACTGCTGGGCGGCTTGCTTGCACCTCGGGCCGGCCTGGCTCAGGGCGTACGTATCGACACGGTGCTGATCACCGTCGGCGATCCGTTCCCCGCGGAAGAGGCGCAGAGCTTCCTTCCGCGCGGCATGAATGCGCTACACGTCGAGACGAAGCCTCGGGTGATCCGCCGTGAGCTGCTCCTGGGCGCGGGCGACCCGTACGACGGTGCGCTCGCCGCCGAGAGTGAGCGCATACTCCGCGCGATGCAGATCTTCAAAGAGGTCGCCGTCGACTCCGTGCGCCTCGACGACGGTCGGCTGGCGCTGCGGGTGGTCACGCGGGATGCCTGGACCACGTCGCCTGCGATCGGGCTGGGCGTTGGTGCGGGCGGGACGGTCACGTATAAGCTCGGCCTCACCGAGCTCAACCTGCTCGGGACCGGAGCGCTTGCGTACGCCTCCTACCGTAAGGACGTCGACCGACGAGCATTCGAGGCCGCGACGAAAGTGGACAACGTGTTCGGCACGGCCATCGGCACCGAGGCCTATCTCCAAGCGCTGTCCGACGGGTTCGTTCTCCGGTGGGACGTGGGTGATCCATTCCGCGCGACGAGCGATCCGCGCTCCATCCTGTTCGGCGGGGAGTATGCCGATCAACGCATCCTCCAGTTCCGCGCGACCGCGACGACCCTCGACACGACCGTGTACGATCGCGACGCCTTCCTGGCTGTCGCCTCGGCAGGGTTCGGCATCTTCTCACGCCCCGAGGAGTTCCTCCGGCTCGGAGGGCATCTCCAGGTTCGGCAGGAGCGCTTCATCCCCCGGGTGCGCGACAGCAGCATCGCCGTCGGGGACTCGGTCAGCGGCGCCCTGGGCATCGTGGTGACATGGCAGCGCCCCAGCTACATCACCATGCGCCGCTTCAACGGGCTCGGCTCCGAGGACATCGATGCGAGCCTGTACGTCAGCGCCGGGCTCGTCGTGACCCCCGATCAGCTGGGGTATGAGCGCACCGGTTATGGCCCGGAGATCGAGTTACGGGGCACGCTTCCCTTCGAGGGGGGATTCGCGACGCTGCACGCCGAGGGGCACGGCATCTTCGACGGCAGCGGCCTGGACTCCGGCGCGGTCGAGCTGCGCCTCACCGGCGGCTACAAGCTCGCTGAGCGGCACGCCACCGTGATCCACGTCCAGGCCGGCGCAATGGAGGGGCAGACACCGGGCGCGGAGTACGACCTGGGGTTCAACGTGCCCCCGCGGAGTTGGGCGCCGCACGCCTTCGTGGGAAACCGCACCGTGTGGGGTGCGATCGAGCACAAGTGGTTCGTGGTCGATGCCCTGTTCGGCCTATTCGGCGCGGCCGTCGCAGGCTTCGCGGACTACGGTGGCGCCTGGTTCAAGGGAGCGGACGCCCGCTTTGGCGGTAACGTCGGCATCGGACTGCGGATGGGCTCGGCACTCGGTGCGGTGGCGCGAACGGGGCGGATCGACCTCGGGTGGCGCTTCGGCGGCGGGGTCACCGGCGATTCCGGTCCGGTGCTGTCGATCGGGATGGGATGGGTGTTCGGCGGCGGGCGCGACCCGACGTGCGAGCCCGCGGTGTACCACGTGCACTATCGCTGCCGCCCGCGGGAGAACTGAGGGAGCCGGCGCCGCGTTACCGCCCGCACCGAGGGGTACTCCCCGCTCGCTCAGCGGAGCCCGATCTCGAAGCCGAAGATGAACCGCATGCTGCGGTACACGAAGGTCGCCTCGAAGTCCTCGTCTTCCTGCTGCAGGATGTCCGTGAGCTGTTGATCGATCTCGCGGCCCCAGCCGTAGCCGAATCCGAGGGTGAAACGCGCCGCGCCGACGGCAAAATCGGCGCCCCCGGTCACGGTGCTGATGTCGATGGGCAGCGTGGACAGGCCGGCGCGCTCGATGTCTTCGGACAGCCCGCTCTTGTCCGCCATGTACGATACGTACCCGCTCACCCGCGGCGAGAAGCGGTGCTCCAGGCCGACCCCCCAGTTCAGCACCTCCCCCATCTCCTGCACCGCATCGACCGCGACTGCCTCCGCTGGCTCCTGCGATACGAAGTCCTCTCCCTGGATCACGACGTAGGGCGGGATCGCGTCGAACCACTCCGCGCTGCCGTGCAGCCGGGTTCCTCCCAGCCGCAGCGCGACGCCGGCACCAACCGAGAGCGGTGACTTGTACGTGGCGGGGAGCTCCGTCTGGATCGATGAGGCGAGCGCGGCGGTGTCGGGCCCGAACGCGCTGACGTTGAGGCCGAGCTGCCCGCTGCCCGAGATGTGCAGGCTCGGCGTCGTGAGGGTGACGCCGCCAGATACCGGCCCGCCCGTCGCGAACACGCCCACCTTGGCCAGCGTGCGCATGGCCGAGTACTTGCCGCCGCGAATGTCCAGGGATACGCTGCCTGAGCCGTCGGTGCCGATGGCCTGGGTGACGGACTCACCGCGACGTCGCTGGGAGCGAAACGCCCCGTACCACGTCACGCCCAGGCCGATGCCGGAACCGAGGGCGCGGGCATAGGTGAGCCCGGCCCAGACGTCGCTGAACTCGCCTTCGAACTGCACGATCCCCACCAGGTCTTGGAGCTCGAGGTCGGGGGGCACATCCGTCCCGGAGACGATCGCGAATCCCGCGAGGTCCTGCGATCCGCGCGCCCGGGTGAGCGCCGAGTAGGCCAGCACGTCACGCCCGAGGAGATCCGTCGTGATGACACCCGCCACGAGCGACGGCCTGAGTCCAGAGCGTGACGTACCGAGATTGACGCCCTCTCCGCCTCCATCCTGTAGGGCCACACCGGAGACCTCGAACACGTTCGCGCTCACGGCGAAGGCGAGGTCGGACGCCAGGCGGAGCGCACCGGGGTTGTAGTACGTGCCGCTGATGTCGTCCACACTACCGAGGACGGCACCGCCCAGGAGCGAGGAGCGTGGCCCGTACTGCAAGGTCCAGTAGTGCGCATCCTGCGCGTGCGCGCTGCCGGCGGTGCTGAGGGCACCGAGGGCAGCCGTCAGGAACGAGCGGATCATCGCCTTCATAGCAAGCCTCTCGTCGGTCCGGGAGGGGGCGCGCCCTGCAGTTCTCGACCGGAAACCGTGCGGGCGGGGGCGGCACGAGCGGGCCCGGACTGAGCAGGGCCCGCGTGAATTGACAACTCACGCCCGAGTTCGTCAATCGGAACTGGGCGACGCTCCCGAGGCCTCGCAGCGCGGGCCGGTCAGTCCCCGATCGAGAAGCGGAAGTCGTACTTCCCGGACAGCTGCAGCCGATCGAACTTGCCGCTCACTCCGGACTCGAGCCTCCGGTACGCCCGCATCAGCTCGATCCCGAACGAGAGCGCGGGGATGGGCGAGTAGATCAGGTTCCCGGAAAAGCTGTACGCCGACTGGTTCACGCCGGTGCCGGTCAGGGTCTCGTCGTTGTCCACAAGGATGCCGGAGACGTTGACGTTACTGCGGAGCGTCTCGCTCCACAGGTGCCGGTATCCGACAAATCCGAGAAACGACGGAATCGCCGTGACCTGCTGCTCGGCGTCCAGCACGGCACTGTTGGCGTAGTTGAATGCGGCGTAGCGGCCGAGGCCCCTGCCGGCCGAGACCTGGAAGCGCACGTCGTCGCGGCCGAAGACGCTGATGCGGCCGCCGCCGGACACGCCGAAACCCAGGGCGTTGTTGGCCTCGGTGGTTCCGCTCGTGTCGAACTCGTGCTTGAGCTGGCGGACCATCCCGGCCAGCGACAGCGTGCCCCAGTCGCCGCTCAGATTGTAGCGCGCCACCAGATCGGGCAGGGTGGACGACTCGGTAACGATCCTGCTTCCTCCCCCAAACGGCTCGAGCGTGGTCTCCGGGTTCTCGGCCGCGAACTGCCAGGAGCCGGTGGAGTAGCGGACCATCGGTTGGCGGTTGAAGATGAACCCGTCGGCCGTGCCGCCGAAGTCCAGATCGTCCACGATCGGCGCCAGGATCATGAACGTCGACCACGTCTGGCCCAACAACAGACCGCGGTACTCGAAGAAGAAATGCCTGAGCCGCGGGTTGAACGAGTTGCTCACCCGCTCGTCCCCCTGCCCGGCTAGCAGGAAGTCCAGCTCGGCGAACGCACGCACCTCGTGGTCCCCGGCGAAGCGCGTCCGCACGTCGAAGTTGAAGCGCGATTCCTTGGCGTGGAAATCGAGGTTCGAGAAAACGTCGTTGTCGAAGCCGACCGGAATCGCGGCTGGGAAGTGGATGTCCCGGAGCGGGCTCTCGGGCGCCACGTTGCCGTCGTAGTACTTGGTGGACAGCACGTCGAGCTTCACGTAGCCAGCGAAGGTGAAGGTGGTCCGCTGCGCCTCCAGTCCTTGCGCCGACACCACGAGGAGGGCCAGCAAACCCACGAAGAGCCCTACACGCCGCATACGTTGCTCCGTTCCATGTCTGGAGAGCCGAGGGCGGTGTGCTGCCCCGCCCCGACGACATCCTGCATCAGAAGTCCACCACCCGCACCGCGGGCACGTACTTCCAGTCCGCGCGGACGTTGAGGCTGAGGCCGACGAACGTGAAGCCGTCCGTGACCCACTGGTCACCAAGGTTCTGACGCCCGAGGAAGTACGACACGTTGAGCCCATGGAGCGCGTCGAACAGATAGGTGACACCGCCCCCCAAGCGCACGAACTCGATATCGTTGAACCCCTCGCGCCAGCGGTAGAACCATCCGCCGATTCCGCTGAGGAGAAAGCGATCGCCGACGCGCTTGTTGACGAAGAAGATCTGCCGCACCCCGTGATTGGCCGCACCGGTGCTGAGGAGGTCGAGCTGATACTTGTGCTGCACGGCGAACTGCCAGCTGGACACGAGCGCCTTGAACGTGACACCGGCGCCGGGCCGATACTCGAGGCGTTCCGGCCTAACCGTGACGCGGAAGTCGCCCTGCAACTCCCAGTTCTTGCTTGGCGAGTAGATCGAGGCCGCTTCGGCCATGTACTGGTTCAGCTCGCGCCAGTTTCCGTCGAGCCGGAACTGCGCGTCGCCGTAGAACCGCCACTTGTCCACCGCGTAGGAGACCTTCGTGCTCGCGAACAGCCACTGCTGGCTCGTGGCTTCCGCGGGCGTCTGCGCCTGGACGCCGCCGCACACCGGCCTGAGCAGCGAGACCACCACAGCTATTGCCGAGCCGGTGCCCCACCTCGTTGCGAAGGCCAAGACTGCGCGGAGCGTCACCAGGGAACCTTGACCACCGGCGTGATCTGGAAGAACACGCCCCAGCTCGGCCCGGCCATGTCCGGCCTTGTGACGAAGTACTGGCCTTGGAGCGTGGTCTTGAGCGGCATGCTCCCCAGCAGAAACGTCTTTGCCACACCGAGGTTGAGCGGGACCGTGAACTCCGTCTTCGCCGCCATGTAGTTGGCGGTGGGCACCGGGGAGCCACCGACCTGCCAGCCGCCACCGAGACCGAACCAGTAGAACAACTGCAG
Source organism: Gemmatimonadota bacterium (assembly GCA_039591485.1). Lineage (GTDB taxonomy): Bacteria > Gemmatimonadota > Gemmatimonadetes > Gemmatimonadales > GWC2-71-9 > JAOTVV01. The sequence goes on along the minus strand of JBDHDN010000217.1, from coordinate 994 downwards.
CGTCCCGACGTTCACCTTGTCCTCGCCCGGGTCGCTGGTGAGACCCCACCAGTGCTGCCAGAAGGCCCCCAATACGCCCCAGGGCTTGATGAGGCCGAGGATCGCGGCCGGCCCGAGCTGGACCTGCCCTTTCCCCATCTCGTTGGTGGCGGTCGGGAAGACCGACGTGGCACCGAAACTCCAGAGGATACCGCTCGACTCCACCCGCCCCCAGTTGGCAACCAGTGCGATGTCGCCGAAGCCGCGTGCTTTCGTCCAGCCATCGGCCCCATCCGGTCTCGGCGCTGCCGCAAGCGGAAAACTCGGCCGGAGGATGAGGTTGCCGGGTCCGACTTTGAAGGGAAGGGTCGGGAGGAAGATGAAGCTGCTCGTCGACTGATCGCCGATGCCAGGCGCCGAGCCACCCCATCGGGACCACGTGCCCTGGAATACCATGCTGGCGAGGCTGCCTACCGGGTTGGAGAGCTCACGGGCTACGTCGTCGGCACTACGCGTCTCCTGCGCCCGTACCATGCCGGCGCACGCACACAGCATGACCGACACCCACAGGAGTCCATTCCGCGCGACACTCATGGTTTCACCATCCGTTCTCTGCACGCTGCACGCTGCACGCTGCGCTCACATTGTGAACCGGTAGTAGACCTCGGCCGTGTACTGATCGCGCAGGCCACCGGGCGGGCGCGTCCAGTTGACCGACGTGCCGAGGATGTCGTGACTCTTGAAGCGGTAGCCGTGCCCCAAGGTGACCGTCGACTTCGCGAGCGTATTGGCCCCGTTGCCGTCGGAGAACCCCGCGGTGACGAACGGGATGAACGTGTCCTCGAAGAACCAGTGAGCGGTAAACGCCACGCCTGCGCCCTGCGCGGAGTTGGCGTACTCGTCCGCATGCCAGTACAGCGCGCTGATCTTCTTGAAGTAGTGCTCACCGTACCCGGGCGTGTAGCCGACCTCGACGGCCTTGAAGAAGTTGCCCTCGAAGAACTGGTTCCCGAAG
>JBDHDN010000216.1:0-6884 GCA_039591485.1 Gemmatimonadota bacterium | reverse complement strand
CACGACCGGCAGCAGCGCATTGCGGAGGATGTGGCGCAGCTCGATGCGGAGCGCGGGCAGGCCCCGAGCCCGCGCCGCACGCACGAACGGGCTGTCGCGCACGTCGAGTGCGGCTCCCCGGGCGAACCGGGCCGCACCGGCTATGCCGATGATACTGAGTGTTGCCAGGGGCAAGGTGAGGTGGCGTACGCGATCCACGACTCGGCCCCAGGGGCCGAGGAACTCTGCATCGAGCCCGGCGACCCCCATGGCCGGAAACTGGAGCCAGTCCGGCCAACCCGCTCGAGCCGCACCGTAGCCGAAGATCAGCACCAACACCAGGGCCAGCCAATACGACGGCATGCCATACAGGAGCAGGCTCGTGACCGTGACACCGGTATCGAGGACGGTGCGTCGCCTGGCCGCCTGTAACGCGCCCACCATCACCCCGACCAGGTACGTGATGAGGAGGGAGCTACCGGTGAGCAATACCGTATGGGGCAGGGCATCCCGGATCACGGCGGATACCGGTCGCTGCAGGGCGAGGCTCATGCCCCAGTCGCCTCGGACGAATCGCGCGAGCCAGGATCCGTAGCGCACCGGGAGCGGCCGGTCGAGGCCGAGCGCCTCTCTCGCCGCCTCGATCTGTGCCTCCGAGGCACCAGGACCGACCCATGACCTTGCGGGGTCGCCGGGCGCGACACTAATCAGTGTGAACGTGAACGTGACCACCAACAGGATGACACCTGCACCTGCCACGAGCCGTCCGGTGAGCCGAGGGAGCATGGGCAACTCTTGTCACCGCAGCGTTACGGCGTCAAGCCTCGTCGCGCTGCTGCTGCTTGGCGCGTGCACCGTGCGGGAGGGTCCGATGCGGGCGCGGGCGGTCTTCTATGCGTCGGGCGCCGACCTGCAGAGCATCAACCCGCTGGTCACGGTGCATCCCTTGGCGAAGGAGGTGCAGAAGCGGGTTCTCCTCATTCCGCTCGCGGAGTACGACTCGACCTTCGTCCCGGTGCCTCGCCTGGCCTCGTGGCGCTGGGACGAGGCGCGTACCGCACTGGAGTTCAGCATGCGGCGCGACGTCCACTGGCACGACGGGGTGCCCACCACCGCTGTGGATGTGGCGTGGACGCTGAACATGGCGCGGGACCCGGCGGTCGCCTATCCGCGCGCGAGCGCTCTCGAAGGCATTCTGACCGTCTCGGCACTCGATAGCTTCACGGTCCGCGTGACCTTCGCGCGAGCACAGCCGTCGCTTCCCGATGTGCTTACCGACCTCGCCATCCTCCCAGCGCACCGGTTCGTCGGAATCCGGCCGGCGGATATCCGCACGGCGCCATTCAACGCCACGCCGGTCGGTAACGGGCCGTTTGCCTTTGTCTCCCACGATCCGAACCGGCGCTGGGTGTTCGAGCGACAGGAGTCCTTTCCCTTGCCGGGGCCGGCCTTCGACCGTCTCGTCATCGCGGTCGTCGACGAGCCGACGACCAAGCTCGCCGCGCTCACGTCCGGCGAGCTGGACTTCGCCGGCATTGCACCGGCCCATGCCGCATTCGTGCGCGGCGATCCGGAGCTCCGGGTGGTCACGTATCCACTGCTGTTCACTTACGCACTCGTATGGAACCTCAGGCGCCCGCCGTTCGACGACGTGCGGGTCAGGCGTGCCCTCACGCTGGCGCTCGACCGTCCGACCATGGTAGAGGCGCACGTCGCGGGATACGGCTCTGTGGCAGATGGCCCGGTACCGCCGGAGCATCCGTGGTTCGAGCCGGTCCCACCGGTTCCGCACGATCCGGAACGCGCGCGCCGGCTGCTCGATCAGGCCGGTTGGCGCACCGGGCGGGATGGCATTCGCGAACGGGCGGGACGCCGACTGGCGTTCACGCTGATGACGGTTGGCAGCGGGGACAACGTGCTCGAGCAGCTGCTGCAGGCGCAACTCCGGGAGATCGGCGCCGACGTATCGATCCGGCAGCTGGAGTTGAGCACGTTCCTGGCGGTGGCGCAGTCACCTGAGCGAGATTTCGACGCGATGGTGACGGGCATCCCTGGCGATCTCTCCCTTGGACACGTAGCGGCGATGTTTCGAGGCGACCGACCGAGCCCGCTTGCCTATCCGGGGTACCACGACGCGCACTTGGACCGTGCCGTGGAGGCAGCGTCGCGAGCGACCAGCGCGCGCGCGCGCCACGTCGCGTGGCGGCTCGTGCAGCAGCGGCTCGCGGCGGGGCTTCCGACTGCGTGGCTCTACCATGCGCGCGGCCTGCAGGGGGTGCGGAACCGAATCGAGGCCTCGCCTCCCGACCTGAGAGGGGAGCTGGTGCGGATGAACGACTGGATCGTCCGGCCTCGCGGAGGGACACCGTGACCCTGCATGCACGGGCGCCGCTGCGGATTGACTTTGCCGGAGGTTGGTCCGACGTCCCGGCCTTCGCGGATGTGGAGGGAGGGTGCGTGGCGAGTGCCGCCATCGACCTGTTTGCGCACGTCGAGGTCCTGCTCGGCGCTGGCCGGATTCGGCTGCACGCCGTCGATTTCGAGGAGCACGTGACAGTGCCGACCTCACGGGACATCCACTACGACGGGACGCTCGATCTCCACAAAGCGGCGCTCAACATGCTCCCGGTCACGGGTGGGGTCGAAATCCTGACGCGTTCGGACGCACCCGGGGGTTCCGGCCTTGGGGCATCCGGGGCCCTCGACGTCGCGCTCCTCGCGGTGCTCGCACGTGCCCGGAACGAGCAATACGAGCCGGAGGAGCTGGCAGAGCTCGGATTCCATCTCGAGACGCGGGAACTGGGCCTGCTCGGGGGACGGCAGGATCAGTACGCTGCTGCCCTCGGCGGATGGAATCGCATGGACTTCGGCGTGGATGCCGTATCGGTGCAGCCAATCGCCGCCGACGCCGATGTCATGCAAGACCTCGCGCGCCACACGGTCTTGGTGTACACGGGGCATTCCCACTTCAGCTCGGTGACCCACGAGGCGGTGTGGAGCGCATATCACAGCGGAGACGTGACGATCAGCACCGCACTGCGGCAGATTCGTGCGCTCGCCACCGCTGCGGCCGATGCGCTCCGCGCGGCGGACTGGCAGCAACTGGCGCGGGTCGTCGACGACAACTGGGTGCAGCAGCAACGCCTCGACTGGTCGATCGCTACCGAACGCACCCAGGCAATCGAGCGCGCGGTGCGTGATGCCGGTGCGTGGGGACTGAAGGCGACCGGGGCCGGTGCCGGCGGTTGCCTGCTGGTCATCTGCCCGGCCGCGAGCCGCGAGGGAGTGTGGCATGCGGCGGCCGCTGCTGGCGGCACGCCGCTCGATTATGGCTTCGCCACATCCGGAGTTGCGGTGTGGGAGACTCCGGACCCCGATGTGGCCGGCTGAACAGCTGGCGGCCCGGCGCGCCCTCATCGATGCGACGCCCGTGCTGCGACGGCTGCGCGAGCGGCTCACGGGTATGCTGGCTCCCCTCCTCGACCGGCCACTGTACGTCCCCGAACGCAAGGCGCTGCTCTCACGCGACGGTGGGGTGTGCCCCGATGACGGCACGAGACTCGCATTCGATCCGCTGGCACCCTATACGCACGGCTGCCCGAGATGCGGACGCGTTTTTGAGCGCGAACGGGATCACCTGGCCTGGATCTGGCGCTATCAGATCTGGTTATCGGAGCGTGCCCTCCAGCTCGCTCTGCTCGCGACGCTCGGAGGCTCTCCGGCACTTGCCGATCGCGCTGCGGAGATCCTCGGGGCGTACGCGGCCCGGTACCGCGGGTACCCGAACCGGGACAACGTGCTTGGGCCCACCCGGCTGTTCTTCTCGACGTATCTCGAGTCGATCTGGCTCACGCAGATCGCGGTCGCGGCGGCACTGCTGCGGGTGCTGGGCTGCCGGGTGCCGGTGGCGGTCGAGGCGATGGTCGAGGAGTCCGCAGCACTGATCGCGTCGTTCGACGAGGGGTTCTCGAATCGCCAGGTGTGGAACGACGTGGCCCTGTGTGCGGCGGGCTCGCTGCTGGGCCGGCCGGACTTGCGTGCCGCCGCCCTCGACGGCCCGCACGGTGTGCGCGCTCAGCTCTGTGCTGCCGTCACGTCAGATGGGCTGTGGTTCGAGGGTGAGAACTACCATTTCTTCGCCCTGCGCGGTCTTCATCTGGCCGGGACGATGTGTGGGGCAGGGCAGGCGGATCCGCTCTCCGGTCAACGGGAGATCCTGGCGCGGATGTTCGTCGCGCCGCTGGACACCCTGCTGCCGAATCTGACGATTCCCGCTCGAAGTGATGCTCCATTCGGCGTGAGCGTGCGCCAGGTTCGCTTCGCGGAGCTGTGGGAGGTCGGACGGGCGAGTGGCGCCGGTGCCAGGGCGGAGGCCGTGCTGGCGGCGATCTATGCACAGGATGCGGAGGCCGTCCCCGATGAGGGGCTGACCGAGCTGTCCGAGCAGGAGGTGAACCGTGCACCGGGGCGGGTTGATCGCTGGGGCCTTGGCTGGAAAGCCCTTCTCTGGATGCCGCCGGATCCCCCGTCTCCAGGACGCTGGGATGCCGGCACGTGTCTGCTGCCGGACGCCGGCGTCACCGTGTTCCGCCCTTCTCACGGTCGGTACGTCGCGCTCGAGTGCGGGGGACGCCCCGGGGGGCATGGCCATCCCGATCTCTTGCACCTGACTCTGTTCAGTGACGAACTGCTGCTCGCCGATCTCGGTACAGGCTCCTACGTCGACCAGACACTCCACTGGTACCGCTCGACCCTTGCCCACAACGCGCCCATGCCCGCCGGCCTCGACCAGCAGGTCCGCGCGGGATATCCGGTGGCGTTCCAGCGGGCCGGCGATTGGTCGTGGGTGCAGGCGGCGGCGGAATCGTTTGCCGGCCACGGCACCCGAGCGCGTCGGTCGCTCGTTTGTGGACCGGAGTGGCTCATCGACGTCGTGGACGTCGACGTGCCGGCAGGACTGACCATCGATCTACCCATGCATCCGCTCGTCGGCCTGTCGCATCTCCCGTCAGACGGACGGCTCCCGCTCGACGGTGGGGAATCGATCGCCGCGCATCTCGTGCCGCGCGCGGGCGAGGCAATCGTTGTGCACGAGGCTCCCGGGCCGCCGGACCTGTGGCTTGGGCCTGGCAAGCCGATGGCATTCCTGGTGCGCCGGGCCCACGGGCCGGGTCGGTGGACCCAGGCGTACGACCTGATCGACGGGGCGATCACCGCCGTGGTCGTCGAGGGCAACGAGATCCGCGTACAAGACGCGAGGGGGGCCATCACGGGTGTCCGCGTGCAGGAAGGCGAGGCCACCATCACTCGTGCCGGGACTGCGCCGATCGTGCTGACCGGGCGCGTCACGCGGGGAGCGTGGCTCGCACCCGTCTCACGACGGAGCCGTGCGCGGCGTGTCAGCTGCCCGATCCTCACGCGCAGACCGGAACCCGGGTCATGGGAATGCCAGATTTCCGAGGACGCAGTATCCGTGCTGGGCGCCCAGGCCTACCGTCGATCCGAGCGCGAATACGACGACCGGTTTCACGCACGGGTTGCGACGTTTGCCAGAGGCACGCGGCTTGGCTTTGCCGCCAGTGTCTACAAGCGCGATGTCTGCTTCCGGACGGAAGCAGCACCCGATCCTCGGCTCGACAACGAGACGAGCGACATCCACTCGGATGGTCTTCAGTGCTACGCCGCGGTGGGCGGTTGGCGTGGATGGCTTGCCGTTCCCGTCGTCGGATCGACGAGCGTCCGCGTGGCGCCGGTGCATGCGCTGGGACGCTCGGACACGCAGGTCGACGCGCGGTGGTGTCCACTCGAGGAGGGGTACGCGATCGTGGTGGAGATCGATACGGGCCGGGCGATCCGGACGGGCGACGAGTATTTGGTGAATCTCGTGGTGAACGAGATGTACCCTGGCCGAACACGCCGGGCGGGGCAGCTTGCACTCGCAGGGGGAGGAGGGTGGGTATACCTTCGAGGCGATCGCGAGCATGAAGCCTCGGCAGCCGTCGCGGAGGTCGTGTGAGTCTGGTCGTCGTGTTGGTCCATACGCAGGATCTGGTCAACATCGCCGGTGTGGTCCGCTCGATGAAGAACTTTGGGCTACGTGATCTCCGGCTCGTGGGACCGGAGGAGTACGAGCCGAGGCGCATCGAAGGGATTGCGCACAATACCGCGGACGTGCTCCGGCGCGTGCGGATCTTCGACGACTTCGAATCCGCTGTTGCCGACTGTACCCTCGTGGCCGGCATGACCGCACGCGAGCGTACGGCGAAGCGCGCCGTCGCCAGGCCCCGTGAGGCAGCGTCCGAGCTGCTGGCTGCGGCCGAGATGGGGACCGTCGCCGTCGTGCTGGGTAGAGAGGACCGCGGCCTCACGAACGAGGAGCTGGATCGTTGCCACCGGTCGGTCATCATCCCGACCAACCCCGATCATCCGTCGCTCAACATCGCACAGGCATTCACGGTCATGGCGTACGAGCTCTTCGTGGCCCGTGGGCCGCTCCCGTTCAAGACACCACGCCGCACGGCGCCGTCGGCGACGGTCGAGCAGGTGTCGGGAGTGTTCGCCGCGGCGCAGGAGGCCCTCGACGCGATTGAGTTCTTCAAGACGAGGAATCCCGCGCCGATCATGCGCACGGTACGGGAAGTCGTGCACCGAGCGTCGCTCGATGCGCGGGAGGCGAAGCTCGTGACGGCGATGTGTATCGAGGTGGTTCGGTTCCTGGAGCGCAAGGACGTGATGTGAGGGTCCCTGCCTTCACCTCCACGCGTAGCAAGCGGCCGGAAGCGCTGTTCGCCGTGTCGACCGGCGTTCCCTCCCGCGCCGTTCGCTCAGCAGGGTGCACACTCTGGGATGCGTCCGGTCAAGCGTACGTCGACATGGTGATGGCACTTGGGGCCGTCGGACTCGGA
>JBDHDN010000215.1:0-7592 GCA_039591485.1 Gemmatimonadota bacterium | reverse complement strand
TCGGTGGGCCGCGCCTCCGCGCTCTCGACCACGCCAATCAGCGCGGCGAGCTTGTTGTTCAACTTGATCGGGTAATTGAGCGGGTCCTGGCTGCTCTGGTTGCGGACCTGGTAGATCTCCTCTTCGACCGCGCTCAACCCGCCAGTCACCCGCTCCGCCTGCCGCTCGATCCGCCGGGCGGCGGTCTCCTCGAGCCGGGCCGTAACGGTGCTCTTGATCTCTCGAATCCTGATCACCGCCTCATTGGCTTCGCTCACTCGGTCGCGGATCGCGAGCGCGAGATCGAACCGCTCCTGGAGCTCCTCCTGCGTGACCTGGTCGGCGAGCCTCGGGTCGACGGTGACGGCGAAGTCCTCAGTACGCACCACGTCGCCCGTCGTGAGTCGGACCTGATAGCGGCCCGGAACGGCGACCGGACCGCGGTTCCCGGCTGCCCAGAAGATGCGGCCTTCGAAATCGGTATAGCCGGGATAGCGCAGGTCCCAGGTAAAGGTGTGCGATCCCGCCTCCCTCGCGGGCTCCGGATCGCGGCGGCCGAAGAACCCACTCTCCTCCTCGTCATCCTCCTCGTCGTCGTCCCCCGCTGCCGCGGTGAACGTGCGGATGACCGTACCCTCCGCATCGAGGAACGCGAGTGTCAGGGAATCGACCGCCTCCTCGAGGTAGTAGACGACCTGCACGCCCCAGTCGAGCAAGAGATGCACCGGTCCACTCGCCACGTCCGGTGCCAGCTGCCTCAGCGGCGCGATGTCGTACAGCACCCAGAACGAGCGGCCGTGTGTGGCGATCACGAGGTCTCGCTCCACCACCCGCAGGTCCGACACCTGTGCCACCGGCAGATTGAGACCGAGCGACTGCCAGTTCACCCCGTCGTCCCAGGACACGTACACGGTGCGCTCCGAGCCCGCATACAGTAGGCCCGCGCGCATCGGATCCTCCCGCACCGCCCGCACGAAGTCGTCATCCGGGATGCCGGCCACGATCTTGGTCCAGCTGGCGCCGTAGTCCTCCGTCCTCCAGACGTACGGCGCGCGGTCGTCGTCCACCAGGTAGCGGATGCCCGCGACGTACGCCTTGCCCGCCGCGTGCGGCGAGGCCTCGATGGTGTTGATCCGGATGAAGTCGGGCGCGTCGGGCGGGGTCACGTTCAGCCAGTTCTCCCCGGCGTCCCGCGTGACCTGAACGTACCCGTCGTCGGAGCCGGCCCAGATCACGTCCGGGTCGTGGTACGACGGTGCCAGCGCAAAAACGGTCGCGTAGGTCTCCACGCCCGTCTGGTCTCTCGTAATCGGGCCGCCCGAGGGCCCCATAGTTTCCCGGGCGTGCCGGGTCAGATCGGGACTGATCGCCTCCCAGCTCTGCCCGTCGTTGGTCGTCTTCCACACCCGCTGACTCGCCGTGTACAGGACGCCTGCGTCGTGATGCGAGAACACGATCGGGAAGGTCCACTGGACACGCTCCCGAATGTCCGCGGCCGATTCACCCATTGGGTTCTCGGGCCACACGTTCACCGCACGCTCCTGCCCGGTGCGATAGTCGAACCGCGTGAGGTAGCCGCCGTAGGAGCCCGCGAAGAAGATGTCCGGATCCACCGCGCTGTTGGCGATGTAGCCGCTCTCCCCACCGCCAGGCGCAAAGTAGAAGTTCCCCGACCCGCCACCCTGCCGCGCCCAGTGGCCCCACCCTCGGCTCGGCACACAGGCTGTGCTGTTGTCCTGCTGCGCACCGCAGATGAAGTACGGCTGATGGTGTGTGGTGATGACGCGGTAGAACTGTGCCGTGGGATAGTCCTGCTCCGTCCAGGTCTGTCCCCCATTGAACGAGACGTTGGCCCCTCCGTCGTTGCCGTTGACCATCCGGTCGGGATCGTCCGAGGCAATCCACAGGTCGTGATTGTCACCGTGCGGCACGCGGATCGGGCGGAAGGTCTCGCCTCCGTCCCGCGAGCGATACAGCCCCGTGTTGAGCGCGTACACGACATCGGGGTTCTGCGGATCCGCGTAGATCCGCGTGTAGTAGAACGCTCGCTGTCTCAGCCGCCGCTCGTCGTTCGTGCGGGTCCACGTCTCTCCGCCGTCGTCGGAGCGGAACACGCCGCCCTCCTCGTGCTCGACGATGGCATACACCCGCCACGGTGCGGCGGGGGAGACGGCGACGCCGATCTTGCCGATCACACCGTCCTGCGGCAAGCCGTCGTTCCGGGTGATCTCGCTCCACGTCTCACCAAAATCCGTGCTCTTGAACAGCCCGCTGCCAGGCCCGCCCGAGGACATCCCCCACGACTTCCGCCACGCCTCCCACAACGCCGCGTACATGACGGCAGGATTCCCGGGATCGACGGTGAGGTCTACCCCGCCGCTCCGCGGATTGCGGTAGAGCACCCGGCGCCAGGTCTCGCCACCGTTGGTGGTCTTGTAGATGCCGCGCTCCGGGTTGGCAACCGAGTGCTTGCCGAACGCAGCGACCCAGGCGGTGTTGCAGTCCGTCGGATGGATCCGGATCCTCGCCACGTTCTGCACGTCACGGAGCCCCACGTGCCGCCAGGTCTCACCACCGTCCCGTGAGCGGTACACGCCATCACCCTGCTGGATGTTGCCGCGCAGCTGGGTCTCCCCACCGCCGATGTAGACCACGTCCGGGTCCGCCTCGCAGACCTGCACGGCACCGATCGAGGCTGCCCCGATCTGGCCGTCCGTCACGGGCCGCCACGTCTGCCCGGCATCGGTCGTCTTCCACAGGCCGCCGCCGGTGGCGCCGAAGTAGTACTCCAGGGCCCGGGCGTTACTGCCAGCGACCGCGATCGAGCGTCCGCCCCGGTCGGGGCCGACGTTCTGCCACTCGAGCGCGTCGTACAAGCGCTCGTCGTACTGCGCCGAGACGGATGGGGCGGCGAGCACTGGAGCGATGGCGAGCGCCGTGAGGACGGGAAGGCGACAAATGCGTCGCATCGTTGCTGCTCCTTGCGTTCGACGGCGAGGGATGATCGGGATGCGGGATGTTATCGCGGGGGAGACGCCGTGGCCAGACCCAGGTCGGCCCAACCGCTTGCGGCTCCCCGCACGGACGTGTCCTATTGTGGGCGTCAACCGACCGATCCCTCGGAGAGACACCGCCATGACGACTCCCCTCCTACGCCGAGCGTGTCATCTGACCGTCTCCGGCGCACTCGCACTCCTCCCGGTGCCTCCGCTCTCGGCGCAGATCGACACGTCCCTGTTCCACGGCATGACCGCCCGCTCGATCGGTCCCTCCGGGATGAGCGGACGCATCGGCGCCATCGACGCCGTCGAGCGCGACCCGAACGTCATCTACGTGGGTGCCGCGACCGGTGGCCTGTGGCGCTCGACCACCGGTGGCGTCACGTGGGAACCGCTGATGGATCACCTGCCCGCGTCCTCGATCGGCGCCGTGACGATCCACCAACGCGCCCCGGACATCGTCTGGGTGGGCACTGGCGAGCGGAACCGACGCAACTCGGCGGGCGTCGGGACCGGGGTGTACAAGTCGATCGACGGTGGGCGCACGTGGTCCCACAGGGGACTCGAGCAGTCGGGTGCGATCGACGCGATCCTCATTCACCCTGACGATCCCGACCTGGTGTACGTCGGGGCGCTCGGCAGCACCTGGAAGGACTCCGAGGACCGGGGGGTGTATCGGACCACGGACGGCGGCGCCACATGGGAGCGGATCCTCTACGTGAACTCCCGCACCGGGGCCGGCGACCTGGTGATGGACCCGTCCAATCCGGACCACCTGATCGCGAGCATGTGGGAGCATCGTCGCTGGCCGTGGTTCTTCACGTCGGGAGGACCGGGCAGCGGGCTGTACGTGACCTACGACGGCGGCGACCACTGGACCGAGCTGGGTCCGGAGCACGGACTGCCCAAGGGTGACCTGGGCCGGATGGGCCTCGACTTCGCCCGCGGCAATCCGGACGTGGTGTACGCTGTCGTGGAGGCGGAGCGCAGCGTCATGATACGCTCGGACGACGGTGGGCACAGCTGGACGGTGGTGAACCGCGAGGAGGGGATTGCCGAGCGGCCGTTCTATTACGCGCAGATCCGGGTCGATCCGACCAACGAGAACCGGGTGTACAACGTCCACGGCACGATCGATCGGTCGGAAGACGGCGGCAAGACCTTCACCACGTTGCTGCCATTCGAGCGGGTCCACGTGGACCACCACGCCTTCTGGGTGAGTCCGGACGGTCGTACCCTGATCGACGGCAACGACGGTGGTGTGTACCTGTCGCAGGACCGGGGTGAAAGCTGGCGCTTCGTCGAGAACCTGCCGCTCGCACAGTTCTACCACATCAACGTCGACAGCGCCGTGCCGTTCAACATCTACGGCGGGCTCCAGGACAACGGCTCCTGGAAGGGACCGAGCCGTGTGTGGCACAACGGCGGTATCCGCTATTACCACTGGGAGGAAGTCGCATTCGGCGACGGGTTCGCGACGATCGTCGATCCGACGGACGGGCGCTACGGTTACGCGATGTCGCAGGGCGGATACATCGTGCGGTTCGACACGCTCACCGGCGAGCGAACGTCGATCCGTCCTGCCCATCCGGAGGGTGTCGAGCTCCGGTTCAACTGGAACGCCGGCATCGCGACCGGCCCGTTCGACGGGTGCGTCTACTACGGCAGCCAGTTCGTGCATCGCACGTGCGACCTGGGGCATTCGTGGAAGATCCTCAGCCCGGACCTCACGACCAACGATCCCGAGAAGCAGCGGCAGCTCCAGAGCGGCGGGCTGACGTACGATGTGACCGCCGCCGAGAACCACACGACGATCCTCACGATCGCGCCGAGTCCGGTCGAGCGGGGCGTCATCTGGGTGGGGACGGACGACGGCAACGTGCAGGTAACGCGCGACGGCGGCACCACGTGGACGAACGTGGTCGAGCGGATCCGCGGAGTGCCGGCGGCGACCTGGGTGCCGCACATCGAGGTCTCGCCGGTCGACAGCGGCACCGCGTTCGTGGTGTTCGACGACCACCGCCGCGGTAACGATGCTCCCTATCTCTACCGCACCGATGACTATGGACGCAATTGGACCAACCTCGTGACCGGCGATATCGAGGCGTTCACGTTCCTACACGCAATCGAGCAGGACCCGGTCGAGCCACGGTTGCTGTTCCTTGGCAGCGAGTACGGGATGTACGTCTCGTTCGACGCCGGCGCGCAGTGGCTCCTGTGGCGGCACGGACTGCCGCGCGCTCCGGTGCGGGCACTGGTCGTCCACCCGAGGGATCACGATCTCGTCATCGGCACGCACGGCCGCGCGGCATATGTGCTGGACGACGTGCGGCCCCTGCGTGCGCTCGCCGCCGATCCACGCATTGCGGACCGGGCGCTCCACCTGTTCGAGATCCCCGATGCGATCCAATACGAGGTCGCCCAGGTAGGCGGCATGCGATTCCTGGCCGACGCGAAGTTCGTCGGAGGCAACCGTCCGTACGGGGCGCTGCTCACCTATGTCGTGGGCGAGCCGGCAGTTCAGACGGCCGACAGCGTCCAGGCAACCATCGAGGTGTCCGATGGCGGCGGCGAGTTGGTCAGGCGTTTCCGCGGTCCTGCGACGCGTGGCATCAACCGCACCGCGTGGAACCTGCGGATGGACGGACCGCGCCTCCCCGCCGACGACGAGACACCGGAGGAGTTCCAGCCGCCCGGTCCCGCAGTGCTGCACGGGGCGTATACCGTGCGCGTCATCGTCGGCCCCGACACAGCGAGCGGTTCCGTGACCGTCTCGGCCGATCCCCGCCTGCCCTACTCGCTCGTCGACCGCCGTGCAGCACTCGAGGTTCAGCGACGGGCTTTGCAGCGGCGTGACGTGGCCTTCGAGGCCGTGCACCGGTTGGAGACCGCCATCGAGCAGATCGATGCCGTGCTCGAGCGGATCGGATCGGGCAATTCGCTCGTGTCACTCCGTGCCGCCGGGGACTCGCTGAAGCAACGCGTGCACGCCGCTGTCGACGAGTTCACCGGACCGCGTGACCTGCAGGGTATCGCAGGGGATCCCCGATCGGCGAACAGCATGATGGGGCTGGCGTACGGTCAGCTCACATCATCGCTCGGACCGCCGACCGAGAGTGCCAGGCTCTATCTCGAGCAGGCCGAAGACGGGCTCGCCGAAGCGCTCGCGGAGGCCAACGCGGCGCTGGAGGCGGTGAATGCGTATCGGGCCCGGGTGATCGAAGCGGGTATGCAGATGATCGAGGCGGTCGAGCCGCTCGCGATGGAGTGGGAGGGGAGAGAGTGACGAGGGAAAGCTGAAGGATGCTGAGAGCGGGAGGAGCGACGGGCGCACCTCCGTCGAGATGCAAAGCGGGAGAGGGAAAGCGGCAGGCTGCTGAGTTCGCTCAGTCGCTGCATCGCTGGAGCAGCAGCACCCCGAACCAGTTCTGCTCATCCGCGTACCGCTCGACGACGTGGAAGCCGAACAGCCCCACGTATGGCTCGAGGTGGTCGAGCACGAACTTGCGGCTGATCTCGGTCATGACGGTCTCGCCGGCCTCGACCGGAATCGCAAGATCGAGGGGGCCCACACGCACGAGATGATCGGTCGTGAACCGGGCGAAGATCTCGATCCGCTGCCACTCATCGTTGTAGCGCGCGACGTGCTCGACCGCGTCTACGTCGACGCCGGCGTCGAGCTCCCGGTTCATCCGGACGAACAGGTTACGGGTGAATCGCGCGGTCACCCCTGCGGCGTCGTTGTAGGCCGCCTCCAGTACCGTCCGGTCCTTGACGAGGTCCACTCCGAGTAGGAAGAAGTCACCGGGCTCGAGCGCTCGTGCCACCTGCCGCCAGAACCGTAGCGACTCGCCGTTGTTGAAGTTGCCGATCGTGGAACCCAGGAACATCACCATGGCAGGGGAGTGCTCGCGAAAAAGCGGGAACGCCTCCTCGTAGCGACCCACGATGCCGGCGAACTCGACCTCGGGATGGAGTTCTGCGAAGCGCCGCTCCGCGCCACGGATCGCGGCCTCGCTCACATCGACGGGCACGTAGGTCACCGTCTCGAACGCGGCCGTGTAGGCGTCGAGCAGCAGACTCGTCTTGCGCGAGCTGCCGGATCCCAACTCGATCAGCGCTATCGATCCGGTGCCTTCCGCGATCGCTCCGGCCGTCGCTTCGAGGATGGCGGCCTCCGTCCGGGTGGGATAATACTCCGGCTGCCGCGTGATCTCCTCGAACAGCCGGCTCCCCTCGGCATCGTACAGGTACTGGCAGGGCAGCCACCGGGGCGTGTCGGTGAGCCCGATGGCCACATCCCGGGCGAACTCGTGGGTGCGGCCGGCCGTCGCCGTCTGGTGATCGTCGCTGCGGGGCGTAGATTCGGCCATGGGTGCGCAGTACGGGTGGACCCCGTTCGATCGGGTGCGGGACGTGGCTCGGGGGACTCTCGAACCTACGGCCGCCGGCGGACGAGGGGCAACCTCGCGAGCACTTCGCCTGTCGAGCCGGCTCCCGGGGAACACTCGGCACCTGT
The DNA here is from genome assembly GCA_039591485.1 of Gemmatimonadota bacterium. Taxonomy (GTDB): domain Bacteria; phylum Gemmatimonadota; class Gemmatimonadetes; order Gemmatimonadales; family GWC2-71-9; genus JAOTVV01. Next base: position 95 of record JBDHDN010000215.1, on the reverse strand, counting down.
TCGACCACAACCTCCATCACCGAGCTCAGGAGCGTCAGCATGAGAGGTGCGCGAATCGGCGTCGCCGGTATCCTCGTTCTCGCAACCGCAGGACC
>JBDHDN010000214.1:0-6909 GCA_039591485.1 Gemmatimonadota bacterium | reverse complement strand
TCGCCCGGTCGATCTCGATGAGGTAGTCCTCGATGGTTGGAGCCCCGAGCTTGTTCACGGTCACGATGAAGTTGCCGTCGGGCTTCTCGAGAACCTGGTGGTGAAAGCCGTAGCCCGGCATCGCCCACTCGTTGACGATGCGTCCTAGCATGTCCATCTCGATGATCCGCCCCGTGCTGCCGTCGCCGAAGTAGAGGTTCCCGTTCGCCAATCGTTCCACGCCGTCGTCGTAGAACAGGGTGGAGAGGTTCGGGTGATTGCGCAGGTCGAGATACCAGCGGATGGCACCCGTTTCGTCGAAGATGAACGGCCGCTGTGGGGCCAGCTCGCTGTCGTGTCCAAAGTAGCTCACGAGATTCATGCCCGGCTTGATGGCGTGTGGCGTCGCCAGGTTGATCGTGATCGCCGGCAAGTCCCCGAGGAGCGGGGGCGTCGCGATCGCGTGCGTCGTGTCGCCGAGCAGGGTCCCGCTCTCGTCCAGGAACCGCAGCGTGACGGCGTTGTCGGCATCCGGATACAGTCCCAGGATCGGCAGTCGGGCTCGCTGGCTCACGGTGCCGAAGCGGTGCCGCACGTCACCGCTGTCGCCCTGCCGTGCCACGATGATCTCGACCTGGATCGGCCGAGTGGTGGTCAAGACCAGCTCTGCCGTCAGAGGCGCAAAGCCGAACGGATTCGGAGTGATCGCGAGCTCCGTGAGAAAGCCGAGCTCGCTGTCACCGACGTCGACCGGACTGTCGCTGCATCCCGCAACCAGCACGAGGAACACGAGGACGATGATGCGACGGCGGAATGCGGCTTGGCCAAACTTCATACGGTTCCGACCTCCAGGCGCGGCGCCATGACACACGCCCAAGTGACGGTGACGTGCGACGTAAACCGTCCGGCCCGTCGCGGATCTCCCCGACAGCCGGACAACGTCAGACGTTCGCTCGTAGTGACACTCGTGGCAAGGCGTCACCGCTCGCGGCGATTGCTCGTTCGAGGGCCAGGCAGGGAGAGCGTATCCGTCGCGTGCATTGACACTTGGCCAGCGTACCGTGCCAGCAGCGGCATCGTCATGGCCGCTGCGTTCAGGCTCTGTGGTGTGCGTGCTCGGCGCATCGCTCAGCCGTCTGGTGCGGCATCGTAGTGCAACGCTGCCGCCCCCAGAATGGCGACGTGCTCCAACTCCGACACCGCGATCTTCAACGTCTCGATTGATTTCGAGAAGGCGAAGGATCGGATGGACTCCCACATGGCGCCAGCGAAGAACCTGAATGCATGCCGCACGGATCCGCCAAGGATGATGATCTCCGGATCGTAGGCATAGAGGATTGCCTGAATCCCGTTGCCCAGGTGCCGCCCGAAGGTCGCGAACGCGTCCAGTGCAGCCCCGTTGCCGTCTGCCGCCTGCCGAAACAGCTCCGCCCCGGACTGCCCGACCTGTCGGGTGAAGAACTGGCCTGCACAGTAGTGCTCGTAGATGCTGTCGAGATACGGCATCATGCCGAACTCACCCGCGCCGCAGTTCGCGCCGGGATACAATCTGCCGTCGACGATGATACCGCCGGCGAAGCCCGTGCCGACGATGAGTCCGATCACCGATCGATAGCCTACGCCCTGGCCGAAGTGGGCTTCACCCAGCGCAAAGCAGTTTGCGTCGTTGTTGACCAAGACCGGCATGCCGTAGCGCTCCTCCAGGAGCCCCTTGAGCGGCACCTCCCGCCAGGACGGGATATTCTGGACGTCGTACACGATTCCCCGCGCGATGTCCACGACACTCGGCACACCGATTCCGATGCCGTCGGCCTCTTGCGGGGCCGCGCGATCGATGAGCGCACACACCTGATCCAGCACCCGGTCCGAGGATCCCTGTGCCGCGATCTCTGTGGAGAAGATCTCGCCGAGTCGGTGCCGGCGCACCTGCCCGGCTCGGGCATTGGTGCCGCCAAGGTCGACGCCGATGATCGTGCTGTCGTCCATCGCCGCCCCGCCCGCTGCCAAGCCGCCGTTCATCGCGTGTCCTTCTTGCGCAGGTCGATCGTGACGTTCTTGATCAGCGGCTTCGCCCAGAAGCCGATACTCAGGATGTATCCCATGGTCACGTACAGGGAGAGCATGCCGTTGCGCAGGCCGAACGCGTCGCCGAGGCCCCCCACGATCAGCGGCACGACGGCGCCCCCGATGATGGCGGTCACCAGGATCCCGGAGAAGCTGCCGTGGTGCTCCTCGACCGAGTTGAGCGCGAGCGAGAAGATCACCGGGTACATGACGGCCGAGAAGAAGCCGACGAGCGGGAATGCGACACGAGCGATGCTGCCCGACATGAACAGTGCCGCGGTGAAGCTCACCATCGCGGCGACGGTGAACATGATGAGTACGGTCTTGCTGTCGAGCAGCTTCAACAGGACGATCCCCACGACGCCACCGATGGTCATGAGCCCCCAGAACCAGGCGACGGTTCTCGCCCCGGTCGTCTGGGGATCGTAGCCGTGGTAGGTGTTGAGGAACTCGGATATCCAGTTGGCGACACCCTGCTCGAGCCCGACGTACGTGAAGATGCCGAGGAAGAACAGCAGGACGGTCGGTTTTCTCAGCAGCTGCACGTGCGTGGCGAGCGCTCCGACGCGCTCGTCCGCCGTTCGCTCGACCTTCGGGATGCGTGACACGGCCACAATGCCGACCATGACCACAGCGATCACGGCGAACAGCCAGTAGAGGGAAATCCACGGCAGCTCGTCCGGCACCACCCGCGACAGCATCGTGATCAGCGGGCCCGCATCGGTGGTCTGCCGGTCGAGCCGGCGGACCAGGTAGGAGTAGACGAGTGGACTGAGAAACGACGCGGAGCCGAAGATCAGCTGCGCGACTGTCGCGTTGAACGCGTAGTGTTCCTCACCGCCGGCCTCGCGCAACAGGGGGTTGATCGCCACCTGCAGCATGGCCATACCGGATCCGATGAGGAACAGCGAACAGATCGCCGTCACGTAGTTTGGGACGAGGGCAAGCATCATCGATCCGACGAACGCCACGACGAAAGCGGCGACCATGACCGGCTTCTCCTGGTACTTCTCGATCAACAATCCCGACGGAATGGACATGACCCCGTAGGCGATGAAGAACGCGAATGGCAGTACGGCCACCATGGTGAGACTCAACGCGAAGTCGTCGATAATCTCCGGGACGAGTGGGCCGATGATGTTCGTCAGGAATGAGATGACGAAGAGGGTCAAGAAAATGAGACCGACGACGTACACGCTGCGACGACTGGACATACCCGCGTTCATGCGTTCCTCACTCTCGATCGGTCGATGCTCACAGATGGAACGTGTGGGTGTACTTGATCAGAACGGTCCGCGCATCGGTGAAGGGCAGCGGCGGTGTGAGGCGATCCCGGTCGGTGTTCACGCCCTCGTTGTACACGACCCAGAAGTCGTTCCCTTCCCGCAGATTGTAGCGGAACCGCACGTTGGCCGACACGGTGTTGTTCGTGCTGTTGAACTGGATGAAGGCGTTGGTGGAGAGCTTGGTGTTGACCGCGGTGCCGATCCGGATCCGTGCCAGATGCGCGTCGAAGCCCTCGTCCCGATCGGGAAAGCGGATTCGGTTGAAGACGTACGTCCCCGAGAGTTCCAGGTGTGGAGAGACGTACCAGATCGGCGCGACCCCGGCGGATGCCTGCCAGCCGTCGTAGAAGGACCCGACCTCGATGTGGGGACGGAGCTGAAACAGCCGCGTGTGGGAGACGTGGTAGCCGGCGCCAACGCGGAAGAAGGTGTAGCTACCGACGGGCACCACGACCCCCGGTGCCAGTTCGAACGGCACGAGCAGGTCCTCGTATTGCACTTTGACTTCAGCATCACCGCCCGCACCCGACTTGGCCGCGAATTCCCACCTCGGTCCGACCTCGGCCGACTCGACGGAGCGATCGGCGTTCCGCAGGAAGGCGAGCCCCGCTACCTCCAGGGTGTGCCAGATCAGTGACGAGGCCGCTCCCGGCAGCCAGGTATAGGAGACGGTGTTGTCCAGCAAGGTGAAGTCGTTCCGCTGCGTGAAGCCGATGCCGGGATCGTATTCGGGCCCGGCCCAGGCGAGGATGGCATCGTAGCCCCATCCGCTTCGGCGCCGGCGCTCGAGCTCGAGCGTGAACCTCCCGCTATTGAGGGGCTCGAGGGCGCCGGCATCGATCTGCGCGTGGTCGAAGGTCTGTGCCCACTGGACGGTGAGGTAGTCGTCCCCGGCCACGCGCACGACGCCGTCGAGCCCGTATGCCAGGTTGTAGCTGCCGTCCAGACCGAGGCGGCTCGTGAGCATGGCACCGGCGTACGAGTAAGCATTGAACACCTGACGCCGCAGACGGAGCACCCCGAAGTTCTCGGATGGGAGCGAGTCGCTCTCTGCGGTCTGCATGTTCAGGAAGCCGAGGTCCCATCCACCCCAGCGGCCGACCAGCCGTGCGCCACCGTAGATGCGCACGGGCTGCCCGTCGTCGGTCAGTCCGATGCGCCGGCTGTGGAAGAGCCGGCTCAGCCCGCCCGTGCGGAACTCGAAGATGCCGGCCCGCTCCTGGAAGAACTGCCGCTTCTCGGGATAGAACAGCGAGAATCGCGTCAGGTTGACCTGCTGGTCGTCGGCCTCGACCTGCGCGAAGTCGGTGTTGACTGTCAGGTCCAGCGTCAGGTTGTTGGTGATACCGTACTTCAGATCCGCGCCGGCCTCGGTCTTGACGTCATCCTCGCGCGGATAGGCGGTGCCGGTCTCGTTGAGTTGGAACGTCTGCTCCAGGCCGGTCAGCGCGTACGGTGTCAGGTACAGCGGGGTGTGGGGACGGATACCCTTCAGCACCACCTTCTGTGCGAGCGAGGGCTTGAGAAACGCCCAATCGGCGAGGGGGCGGACGGATGGAAAGACCAGGCGTTCGGTCTTCCGGGCCACTTTCCGCTGCAGGATGATCCCCATCACCACTCGTCCGTCATCATCCTGGAAGCGCAAGCTGGTGAACGGTACCCGAATCTCGGCGAACCAGCCGTCGCCGTTCACCTCGGTCGAGACATCCCAGAAGGTGTTGAAGTCGCCGTTGATCCACTGACCGGAGGTGATCCCGCCGCCGCTGGCGTCGTTGGAGATCGCCGCGTCCTTGCGGATGCCCGCGGGCGTGGTGGTGAAGAGGACCGCTGTCTCGTTGTCGTTGAACGTGTCCAGCAGAATCTCGAAGTGGTCGTCACCACTGAGTCGGTCGCGGTACAGGGTGTTCGCGCGAATCCCCGTGCTGTCGCTGTCGTAGCCGCGTAGCGCAAAATAGACGTACGTGTCGTCGTAGGCCACGAGGAACTCGGTGCGCTCGGTGGGCGGAGCACCGTTGTTTGGCTCGTACTGTGTCGGCTGCCAGGGCTGGACGGCCTCCCAGGCCGGCTCGTCGCTCAGGCCGTCGAGTTGGATCGGTCCTGTGAGTCGGGGAAGGACGAGCGTCCCCGAGCCCTGCGCGCCGGCGATGGGAACGAATGCCACCTGTGCCAGCAGCACGGCGGTGCAGAGACGACCGGGCGGAAGCGATTGCGGCACGGGCAGTGGCACGCCTGGTGACGGATGCCGCCGCCGGCTCGGCAGGAGGGACTGCATGCCCTGGAATCCCTGCTGAGCGGGACGGGTGGTGCCAAATATGGGCCCGGGCGAGATTCGCGCCAGTTCGTGGCCTCAACCCTTCCGTCGGACGGCGAGGTCAGCCTCGATCTGCTGCATTCTGGCGTCGTTCAGCGGGTACAGCAGCATGATGGCAGCGCCCACGAACGCGAAGCCGCTCGGGATCCAGCTCATCAGTGCCCTCATACCGTCGACCGAGCCGGGAATCGTCGCCGGGTCCATGCCGTCGTAGCCGTAGGCGGCAAGCACGATCAGGATCAGGGCGCCCGCGAATCCGCCGCCGGTCTTGTTGATGAACGTCCCGGCCGAGTAGACGAGACCCGTGGCACGACGGCTGTTCCTCCACTCCGAGTAGTCGGCGCTGTCGCCCAGCATGCTGAAGAACAGCGTCGGCATGATCGCTGCGAAGAACTCGGAGGTGATGCCGAGGATGAACAGCGGATACACCTGTGTCGGCTGGAGGAAGTAGATCGGGCTCAGAATGAGTCCACCCAGGAACAGGGAGATGACGAAGAGGTTCTTCTTGCCCACCCGCCGCGCTAGGAATCCGGTGCAGAGCGCGCCGACGACCGAGATTGCCAGGACCGCCGCGAAATACGCACTGACGAGGATCTCCTGCCCGGCGATGAGCCAGTCGGGGAGCCATCCGAAGTACTGCCCCGGGTCCACCGCATTCCCGACGTAGTGTTTGAAGTAGTACGCAGTGGCGCCGATCTTGATGCCGTTGAACATCATGAAGAGAAAGCCGATCGCCAGGAGGATCAGCCACGGCACGTTGGTGATCAGATCGACCACGTCCTTCTGGGTATCGCTGGTCTCCGATTCCGGCATGCGGATCAGCTTCCGGACGAGAACCGCGGCGGCTGCCATGACGACGACGAAGACGATGCCGCTGGTGAGATTCCGGTAGTAGAAGAACAGGGAGATCGCCGCCAGGGGAATGAGCAGGTAGGGAATGTTCCTGCCCAGGTCCTTGAGGTTCTGCTTCAGGGTGCCGGTGTGGTCGGTTGTCGGGACGACCCGCTCCTGTGTCGACGCGAAGGTGATTGCGAGCATCACGACGAGGAGCAACGCGAACACGTACATCGTGTACTGATATCCCTGTGCGTCGTTGCCTCCCCCCAACCGCGCAACAAGCAGAGGCGTGCCGACCATCACGAGAAACCCGCCGAAGAAGGCGCCGGCGAACCGCCAGGCCGACAGATCGGTGCGCTCGACCGGACTCGGCGTCATGACCCCCATCAGCGCCGAGTAGGGGACGTTGTTGACGGTGTAGGCGAGCGTGAG
>JBDHDN010000213.1:0-6915 GCA_039591485.1 Gemmatimonadota bacterium | reverse complement strand
GAGCATACGACGCTTGGGGCGGGGTGCACGGTGGCCGCCGGTGCCGTGCTCGGGGCAGCCCCGCAGGATCGCAAGTATACCGGCGCCCCCACCCGGCTCGAGATCGGCGACGGGACGATCGTTCGCGAGTATGCGACGCTGCACCGCGGAACGGAGGCCACGGGGCTGACCCGGGTCGGACGTGGGTGCTTCCTCATGACGTACGTGCACGTGGCGCACGACTGCGTAATCGACGACCAGGTGACGATCGCCAATATGGTCCAGCTCGCCGGGCACGTGCACATCGAGGCTCACGCGACGATCAGCGGCTTGTGTCCGATTCACCAGTTCGTGCGTATCGGCACGCATGCGTACGTCGGCGGGGGATCGCGCGTACCGCAGGACGTCCCACCCTACACCACCGCGGTGGGCAACCCCCTCAAGCTCTACGGGATCAACACTATCGGCCTCGCCCGGGCGGGGTTCCCGTCCGAAGTCCGGATGGCGCTCAAGCGGGCGTATCGCCTGCTGTTCAACTCAGACCTGACGACGAGCGAGGCGGCTGCCCGGCTGCGCGCGGATCCATCGCTCCTTCCCGAGGTGCGTACGCTGGTGGACTTCGTTGCCCACTCGGAGCGGGGAGTGCTGGCATGACTCGCCTCCTCGTGTCGACCGGGGAGCCTTCGGGCGATCTACATGCCGCCTCGGTCGTCCGCGCTCTGCGAACGCTCGAGCCGAGCGTGAGCGTCGATGCGGTCGGCGGCGACGCGTTGGCCGCAGCCGGCGCCCGCATCCTCGCGACCATCGATCGACTGGCTGCCGTCGGCACCCTCGAGTCTGCAGCATCACTTCCACGACACTGGGCCTTGCTGCGCCGGCTCGACGCAAATCTCGCCGAGCGCCGCTACGATGCCGTTCTCCTGGTGGACTATCCCGGTTTCCACCTCCGTGTCGCGCATCGGGCGGCACGGTACGGAGTCCCCGTGGTGTATTACATCGCTCCTCAGCTCTGGGCATGGGGCGCGTGGCGACTCCGACGCCTGCGGACGGACGTACGCCACCTCGCGGTGATCCTCCCGTTCGAAGAGCGGTACTTCCGAGATCAAGGGGTAACCTGCACCTTTGTGGGTCATCCGTTGCTCGACCGACCCGACCTGCCCACCGGCCCTGATGCCCGCCGCGCACTCGCGCTCGACGCAGATGCACCGGTCCTCGCGCTGTTTCCCGGCAGTCGCATCGCCGAGCACCGTCGTCTTTGGAGGCCCTTTCGCGAGACGGCCGCCCGCATGCGAAACGCCGTACCCGACCTTGCGGTGGTGGTCGCCGCACCACGAGCGGCCCGGCTCGATGGCACTGAGGGCATGATGCGGACCGCGCATGCGCCGCTCGCGCTGGCGGCGGCGGATGTGGCACTCTGCAAGTCGGGAACCGTCACCCTCGAGGCCGCGCTTGCCGAGACGCCGTTGGTCGTGGCATACCGGCTCCATCCGGTCACCTTCGGCATCGCACGACGGCTCGTCAAGGTACCGGCGATTGGACTCGTCAATCTCATCGCGGGGTCGGGTGTCGCGCCGGAACTCCTCCAGCGCGCGGTGACTCCCGATGCGCTCTGTTCGGCACTCCGCCCCCTGCTCGAGCGGGACGGTGAGCCCGCACGGCGCCAGCGCGCGGCGTTGCGCGGCGTCCGAGCCCGCCTCGGCTCACCGGGTGCCGGCCGGCGTGTGGCAGAGCTGCTGCTTCGCCACGCTGCGTGACCTAGACATGATCGCCCATGCTTGCCGAGTTGCCGTCGAAACACTCGCCCGCACCTGGTCGGTCGAGGTCGTGGGTGAGGAGCGGGTGCGCGCGCTCCGCGCGAACGGCACACCGATCCTGTTTGCCGTCTGGCATGATCAGTTGCTCGCACCGCTCTGGCATCGCCGGAACGAGGGCATCACCCTCTTGGTGAGTGCACACCGGGACGGGCGGCGGCTCGGCGCCGCGGCTCGGCGCTGGGGCTACGAGACTGTCCACGGCTCGAGTACGCGGCTGGGCACGCAAGGACTGCGAGGTCTCGTGCGGGCGTTGCTGAACGGCCATGACGGCGCTGTCACCCCTGACGGCCCCGTGGGTCCGGCCCGCATCGCCAAGCTCGGAGCACTCATGGCTGCGCGGCGAGCCGGCGCCGCCATCGTACCAGTTGCCTCCACGGCCGAGCACGCTTGGCATGCCCCATCATGGGATCGATTCGAGGTGCCGGTCGCGTTCGCCCGAGTGCGCATCGTGTACGGCAGGCCACTGCGGACGGCGCCTGCACCCGGATCGCGAAGCGCCGATCGCGGTCGTCTCCAAGCCGCGCTGCGTGCGGTCAACGAGGAGGTGGCATGTACCGCCTAGCTGGCTGGCTGTGGGGCGAGCGATCCCTTGCCGCTCGAATGGTCCGACTCAGTCTGCTACCTGCCTCGCTGTGCTATCGCGGGGTCGCCGCTGCGCGGGTCCGCGCGCATGCGCGCGGCTGGCTGCGACGTCGCATCCCGTCCGCGCCGACCATTGCCGTCGGAAACCTCACAGTGGGCGGCTCGGGTAAGACCCCTATCGCGTCTTGGATTGCCCAGTATTACGTCCGAAGGGGAATCCGTCCCGGAGTGGTGCTGCGCGGTTACGGTGGCGACGAGGGCCTCGTCCATCAGCAGCGCGTCCCGGAGGCCGTGGTGAGCGAAGGGGTCGACCGCTACGCGGCCGCGGAAGACGCAACGAGGCGGGGTGCCCAGGTCGTGATCCTCGACGACGGCTATCAGCGACTGGACGTCGGGCGCGATCTCAACATCGCGGTCGTGAGTGCGGAATCGGGCAGGGCGGTGCGCTGGACGCTGCCGGCGGGACCGTGGCGTGAACCGTGGTCTGCACTGCGACGTGCCGACATCGTGATCGTTACCCGCAAGCGGGCGACACTGGAGGCCGCACAGGCGGTCGCGCGCCGGGTCCGGGAGTCTGCGCCCTCCGCAGGCCTCGCCATCGCCCATCTGGCGATTTCGGGGTTCCGGACACTGTGTAGCGGGCGCGCGATCGACACCCGAGCCATGGACGGAGCCGAGATCCTGGCCGGCGCGGGGATCGCGGATCCAGGAAGCCTTGCCGCACAGTGCAGGGCGCTCGGGGCGCGCGTGCGCCTGCTGCCCTTTCAGGACCACCACCCCTACCGAGACAGGGACGTCCGCCGACTGCTGCACGCCGTCGACGCGCTTGATTACGTTGTAGTCACTCAGAAGGACGCCGTGAAGCTCCAGCGGCGGTGGCCGGCACATGCAGCCGAACCGCTGGTAGCGCTCTTGGACCTCGAGTGGGAGTACGGCCGTCCGGAGTTCGAGTTGGCGCTCGAGGCAGTGGCCGACGAGATCACCGGATTGTTCGCACCCGCGCACCATCCCTGAAGGCGCAATATCACAACGAGACCATGAACACGAACGAGGCCGAAGACCCTCCCCGCTCGGCGCAGGACATCCTGGGTCCGGACAAGGATCCGCACCTAGCCGAGGACAATCCCTTCGAAGCCATGATGGTGCGCTTCGACTACGCCGCCGAGCTCCTTTCGCTCGACCCGGGCATCTACCGTGTCCTGCGAATGCCGGAGAAGCAGCTGATCGTCTCGGTGCCCATTCAACGTGACAGCGGTGAGATCGACGTGTTCACAGGCTATCGCGTCATCCACAACACGTCGCGTGGACCGGGCAAGGGGGGGATCCGCTTCGACCAACGTGTGCACCTCGACGAGGTCAAGGCGCTGGCAGCGTGGATGACCTGGAAGTGCGCGGTAGTCAACATCCCCTTCGGCGGAGCCAAGGGGGGTGTCGTGTGCGACCCCACGACGCTCTCCATCGGTGAGCTCGAGCGTATCACCCGCCGATTCACAGCAGCGCTCCTCGATGAGCTTGGCCCGGAGTCCGACATTCCGGCGCCCGACGTCAACACCAACGAGCGGGTGATGGCCTGGATCATGGACACGTACTCCATGCACCAGCGCCATCCGGTCACGGCCGTGGTCACCGGTAAGCCGGTGGAGATGGGTGGATCGCTCGGCCGCAGAGAGGCGACGGGCCGAGGCTGTATGATCACCACGCGCGAGGCCTTGAAGCACATGGGCTTGCCCTTGCGCGGCACCAAGGTCGCGGTGCAGGGATTCGGCAACGTCGGATCGATCGCCGCACAGCTTCTCGAGCGGGAAGGACTCACGGTCGTCGCCGTGAGCGATGTCTCGGGCGCGATCTACAACCCCAACGGCATTTACGTAGAAGGTGCGATCGATTGGGTGCGGGAGCACCGATACCTCGAGGGGTATCCGGGCGCGGAGCCGATCCCCCCGGAGCAGCTGCTCACGATGGACGTCGACGTCCTCCTGCCAGCCGCAGTCGAGAACGCCATTACCCGAAGGAACGCACAGGACATCCGGGCAAAGGTGATCTGCGAGGGAGCTAACGGTCCGACGACCGCACGGGCGGACGGCATGCTCGACGAGAAGGGCGTGTTCGTGATCCCTGACATCTTGGCGAACTCGGGAGGGGTCACCGTCAGCTATTTCGAGTGGGTGCAGGACCGGATGGGGTATTTCTGGGACGAGCAGATGGTCAATGAGCGACTCGAGGGCGTGATGACCCGCGCATTTCGGGACGTCCTGTCCGTGGCCCAGCGTCACTCCGTAAACATGCGGATCGCGGCGTACATGCTTGCGATCGAGCGGGTTGCGGCAGTGCATCGGCTGCGCGGGCTGTATGCCTGATGCGCGTCCGTCTCCTCGCTGTCGGCAGGGTACGGGATCCGAGCCTCCGTCGCGCGTGCGACGGATACGCGAGCCGAATCGGCCGCTACCTGCGGTTCGTCTCCGACGAGGCACGTGATGCCGGGCGCCCGGACACCGGCGCGGACGCGGCGCGCCGCTCGGAGGGGCAGACACTCGCCCGAACGATCGGCGCCTCCGACATCGTCGTGGCGCTCACTCGTGTCGGCGAGACCATGACCAGCGAGGGACTCGCGCAGCGACTTGAGGGGTGGCAGGTCGCTGCACGCGACGTGAGCTTTGTGATCGGCGGCGCCCACGGTCTCGCCGACTCGGTGCTCGAGCGGGCCGACGTGCGATTGAGCCTGTCGACCTTCACCCTGCCGCACGAGTTGGCACGCCTCGTCCTGCTCGAGCAGCTATACCGGGCATGCACGATTCTCCGGGGCGAGCCCTATCACAAGGGAAAGGGGCGATGACGGAGTGGTTCGTTCAGGCCTACCTGCGGCTGCATCCACACCGCCATGATGAGGACGCCGCCAAGCTCTCCGAAATCGTTCATGCCCAGGCCCAACTGCGGGAGCGTGACGTCCTCGATTTCGCCTGCGGAGCGGGGGCACACGCCGCGCAGTTCTGCGCCCTCGGGGCGCGGGTCGTCCGATTCGACGTGTCCATGCCCCTCCGCAGGCGAGCGAAGCATCGCACCGGCAACGAACATGCCCATTCCGTGCGGGGAGACATGCGACGGCTGGCGTTCGGTCATGCGTGCTTCGACCTGGTGGTGAAGCTCCTCACGAGCGTCGGCCTCTTCTCCAGCGACGCCCGGCACCAGACAGTCGTCGAGGAGGCCGTCCGCGTACTCCGTCCCGGCGGCCGCTTCATCCTCGGCTACCGGGACACGCGCTGGGCCATGGTACGGAAGGCGGGCCTCCGGGTGGTCCCGCAGCTCGGCGGCTACGGGGGCGCCCCCCTCTGCGATGCGGCCCCCCGACTCATCCTCACTGCGGAGACCTCGTGAGCCTCCATTTCGAATCGACCGCGCTGTCCGCCGCCGCTCCACCGACGCTCGCCGTACTGACGGGGCGACGGCCGCCTCCGATGGCAGCGCCGCTGCGTGACGCCTTCGTTGCCCACGACCACGGCGCGGATCGCCTGGAGCAGTTGCTCGCCGGGGCCGCTTGTGTCACCACTGGCCAGCAACCCGGCCTGCTGACCGGTCCGCTGTTCACCGTCTACAAGGCCCTCACTGCCGTTGCGCTCGCCGAGGTACTTGAGCGTCAACGCGGGCACCCGGTCGTACCCGTGTTCTGGGTCGCCGGCGACGACCATGACTTCGCCGAAGCCAACCACGTGCACTACCTGACGCTCGAGAACGAGCTCGAGCGGGTTGCCCTCAGGGAGCGGGAGCCAAGCGCCCCTCTCACACCGCTGTACCGCGAGCCACTCGGCTCGGATGTGGCGATGGTGCTCACCGAGTTGCTGGCCCAGTCGCCCAGCACCGAATTCCGGGGGGAGGTGCGCGCATGGCTCGAGCGCCACTATCGCGCGGATCGGGATTTCGCGACCGCCTTCGCCGGAAGCGTCGCCGAGCTTCTGGGAAGGTTCGGCCTCGTTGTGCTGCGGCCGACCTCCGTGGCAGCCAAGCAGGGCATGGCGTCCCAGCTGATGCGTGCCCTGCGTTCCGCAGGCGACATCGATCGGGCTCTGGACACCCGTGCCGCGGTGCTGCGGGACACCGGCCGCCCCGCGCCCGTGCCGGTAGGAGACGGCGCAACCCTCGTCATGATCGAAGGGAAGATGGGTCGCGATCGGCTCATGCTCGACGGCGAGCGCTTCGCCGCACGCCGCTCGGGTGAGTCCTGGACGCTTGCGCAGCTCGAGCGGCTTTCCGAAGAGGAGCCACGTCGGCTTTCGCCCAACGTGCTGCTGCGGCCGGTCGTCGAGGCGTCGCTCTTGCCTACGCTCGCGTATGTCGCCGGGCCGGGTGAGCTCGACTACCTGCCGCAGTGCGAGCCCGTGTATGCCGCACTTGGGGTCGAGCCGCAGCCCCCCTTCCCGCGCTGGTCGGCCCAGGTGGTGGAGCCGCGCGTGTCGAAGGTGCTGGGTAAGTACACTATCGTCCCCGAGGACCTCAGGCGTACCGACCTCGAGTCACGCCTCGTACGCGACGACATGCCCGAATCGGT
>JBDHDN010000212.1:0-6923 GCA_039591485.1 Gemmatimonadota bacterium | reverse complement strand
GCATCGCATCCTCGAGGAGACTCGAGGAGCGGACGGCCAGCGGCGTGTGCACTTCCTCCACGAGTGCCCGGAGGTCGCCGAGGATGCCGGTCGGCAGGGAGCCGTGTTGGAAGGCATGGGCGATGCGCTCGTCAGGCGCATCCGATGCGGCGACAACACGGAGATCGTTGCCATCGACGAAGGCGTCGAAGACGGTCGTCGTCACGACGACCATGCGCGGGATAGAGACGCCGAGCTCCCACGCGGGGTCTGGCTCCAACTCCCGGAGCACGTCGCGAGCGAGTAGCAGGCCGCGCGCCTTGCCACCGACTGCTCCGTCACCGATCGCGGTGCACAACTCGCTGGACGCGAAGAACCGACGATCAAACGCCGGAACGTCGAGCCCGTCCTGCCGCCCGGCCGCCATCAGGCGAGCCTCATTCTTCCTCCCGGGGTGGAGTGCGCTAGACCCACCCGCGCTCGCGGCAGGCCTCGGCGACGCGGCTCACTGCGATCACGTACGCGGCATCCCGCATATAGAGGTTCTCCTTCTTCGCCAGATCACTCACCGCGATGAACGCCGAGGTCATCTTGACGTCGAGCTTGCCGAAGACCTCGTCCTTCTCCCAGAAGTAGTTCATGTTGCTCTGGACCTGCTCGAAGTAGCTGCACGTGACCCCCCCGGCGTTGGCGAGGAGATCGGGGATCATGAAGACGCCCCGTTCGTGCAGTGCGCGATCAGCCACGGGTCCGGTCGGGCCATTCGCCCCCTCGGCGATCAGCCGGACCGTGGGACGCACCCGGTCGACGTTGTCCGCGTTGATCTGGTGTTCGAGCGCCGCCGGAATGAGGATTTCCACCTCCTGCTCGACCCACGCGTCGGCCGGCAGCACCTCGTAGCCAAGCTCACGCGCGCGGTGCTTGTCGATCCCGCCGAACCGGTCGGTGATTCCCTGCAGTTCTGGCAGGTCGATGCCCGGCAGTCTCCGATACGTGTAGGCGGTCTGGTCTTCCTGATCCCAGCAGGACACGGCGACTACGGTCCCGCCGATCTGCTGGTACAGATCGATGGCGTACTGCGCGACGTTGCCGAATCCCTGCACGCTGGCGCGCGTGTCGGACGGTCGCAGGCCCAGCTCCTTCAGCGCTTCCCGGATCGTGAACACCACTCCGTACCCGGTAGCTTCCTTCCGCCCAAGTGACCCGCCGAGCCCGACCGGCTTACCCGTGATGAACCCTGGGGCCTTCCCACCGTGAATCGTCTCGAACTCGTCGAGCATCCACAGCATGTGCTGGGCGGAGGTCATCACGTCGGGCGCCGGCACGTCGAGCACCGGCCCGACGTTCCTGGCAATCTGCCGCACGTAGCCGCGGCAGAGTCGCTCCTGCTCCCTGAGGCTCAGGTTGTGCGGGTCGCAAACGACACCCCCCTTGGCACCGCCAAGAGGAACATCGACCACGGCACACTTCCAAGTCATCCACATCGCGAGTGCCCGGACGGTATCGAGCGTTTCCATCGGGTGGAACCGTATGCCGCCCTTGCTTGGGCCCCGGGCATCGTTGTGCTGCACGCGGAAGCCCCGGAACACCCGAGCGGTCCCGTCGTCCATCAGTACCGGGATCGCGAACGCGTACTCACGCAGCGGCATGCGTAGGAGCTCGCGCGTGGCCGCGTCCACTCCGAGCTGATCGGCGACGCGGTCAAACTGCTCCTGGGCCATTTCGAAGGAATTGAATGGCTTGGGCCTGCTCATCACATCCTCCACATCCTCACGTCCCCACAGGGTTGCGTAGTGCTACTGCGTCGGTGGTGGCGCGACCTGGTCGCGGCGGGGCCTCACCTCTCCTCACCGGCGGATGGACCGGGGAGAGTGCGCTCCCGGCACAGGGAAAATAGCGCGGGTCCGGAGGAGAAGTAGGGGTGGGCCACTCGGACCTACCCTGGAGGCAGGGTTCGACCGCCGTCAGCGGGTGCCGGCGAGTGCCTGAAGTGAGTCCCGCACCGCGATCCCCTTGCCGTTAGCGTCGCGCAGCACCGGTTCCAGCAGATTGGCGATCTCCCGGGCTCCCAGCGGGTCACCGGCGGCAACGTACGCCGCCGCGTCGAGCGGCCAGATGACGTGCCACGCCAACTGATCGACGAATCCGGCCATGTAGCGGAAGTGTCGAGCGGCGGCGTGCACGTCGGGATAATGGCCCAGAGCGGCGGCGACCCGCGCCAGGTCCAGCTGGAGCGGCCAGAAGGAGCCCACGAGCCCGAACATCACGTCACCGATACCGTAGCGCTGCGTCGCAGCGCGCCACCGCTCGAGCGCGCCCGTGGTATCGCCTCGCGCAAGGGTGGCGTGGGCCTGGATATCCAGCAGCAGCCCGCGGGCGAGCGGTGCTGTGTCGGGCGTCGAGGCCACCAGCGCCTCCAAGCGGTCCACTGCCGTCCGGTAAGCGACAGGCTGACGCGTCGCGAACCATCGAGCGGCGAGCCATAGTGATGTTGGATCGTCGGTGTGCGCCGCAAGGCGCGTCGCAGCTGCGTCAAGCTCGGTCGCAGAGCGTACGGTGTCCCCAGTGGCCAGCGCTGGCAGAACGAGCCACGCGTCGATCTCGTTGATCGGGACGCCGCCGCCGCGCGCAGCGTCAAGGGTGGAGTCGACGGACGCGAGCTGCCCCGTGCCGTACAGCAGTGCCATGCGCATGCGGAACGCGATGCGGCGATCCATCGGTGTGACCGCGCGGTCCTCGAGCACCTCAATCGCCGTCCGGGAGCCGAGGCGATCCTGGTACGTCTGGTCGACGGCACCGGCGAGGAGCGCGACATACTCGAGAACGGCCAGCGGCCGAGACTCGAGAGAGAGCAGCAACCGGGCCCGTTCCGGTCCGGATCCGACAGACGCCGAGTCCCCCAGGCGGAGCACCTCTGCGGTCGCCGAGGTCGAGTCCAGCTCGAGGTACTCCTGCGTATACCGCTGGGCTTCCGTGGTGTTGTCCTGCAGGTATGCGATGCGCGCGAGTTGAGCGAGGACCGCTGCGAAGGCGCTGTCGATCTCGTAGGCTTCGCGGAGATGCGGCCGCGCGGCTGTCGGCGGTTCCCCGAGAAGGCCGGCGAAGTTGACCTTCAGGAAGCCGAGCACGAAGTGGGCGTCGATCGCATCGGGGCTGCGATCGACGATGCCCTGGAAGATCCCGAGAGCGCCGGCGAGGTCGCCGGTGCGGATGAGCGTATCGTACCCTCGGAGTAGACCTCGCGTCACGGGATCGAGGGAGTCGCCGTACGTCCGGGCTGCGGCGAGCGCGGCCGTGACCTCGTCGAACGCCCGGGTCGGCCGCGCGCGCAGGAGCTCGGCGAGCATACGCTTGAAGTGAGCGGGTGCGTAGGACGGCTCGATCTCGATCACCCGCTCGAACCGCCGGATCGCATCCGCGTAGTTCCCGCTGCGCAGCAGCTGCTCCCCTCTGATCTGATCCAGCCATGTCTCCGTCCGCCTGGGCAAGGCTCCGCTCCATCCGAGCTCCTGCTCCGCGATCTGGCGGCTGTACACCCGGGTCAGCACGGTCTTCACGATCTGGGGAATGTCGGACAGGGCCCCTACTTCGGTGACCTGCTCGATCACGTCCCGGCTACTGCGGTCGAATAGCTGCGTGGTCAGTCGCACGCGATTGTCGCCTTCCAGGTCGGCACGCGCGCGAAGCACTTCACTCGCCGAGGTCGTGTCCGCTACGAATTCTGCGCCAGGCAGGTACAGCAACTGCTGCGCGAAAGCGTCATGGAGTGCTTGCGGAGGCAGCACCTCGGTGTCCGACACGTCGAGCTGCAGCGCAATCCGGCGGAGATCGTCCTCGACCGGAGCCCCAACCTCCATGCCCCTGATCCACCATCCCCCGACGATGGCAAGGGCGGCCACAGCCGCAAGCGCGGCCCAGCGCCACCCCGGCGAGCGCGAGCGCCGCCCGGTCCGGTCGATCATCTGGAGCCACTCGCCGACTGTGCCGGGCCTGAGCTCGCGCTCGAGCGCCAATGGCGCGGACAGCGCTCGTGCCAATGGCGGCGGCACGTCGGGGCGTGCTTGCGCGAGCAGGTTCTCCGACGTCCGCGCAGCGGCCAGGGGATCGGCCCGGTTGCCCACCAGCGCCTCGTGTGCGACCGCTGCCAGCGCGTAGACATCGGCCCGGCCGTCTACGTCCGGGAGTCCGGCGGCCTGCTCGGGCGCCATGTAGGCGGGTGTACCGACAATGGCTCCTGTTCGGGTCAGTGTCTCAGCGCCGGCGGCGCGTAGCGCCCGAGCGATCCCGAAGTCCGCGACCTGGGCATGACCCGCCGAGAGCAGGATGTTCTCCGGCTTGATGTCGCGGTGCACGATACCGCGCTCGTGCGCATAATCCAGCGCGTCGCCTGCCTCGCGAACGATCTGAAGGACGTCGTCCAGAGGAAGCTGGTTGTCCCGTGCCAGGCGGCCTCGCAGGGACTCCCCCTCGATGAACGGCATGACATAGTAGAGCGTGCCGTCGACATTTCCGGAATCGTGCACTGGCACGATGTTGGGGTGCTGCAGTTGCGCGGTGATCTCGATCTCGCGGAGGAACCGCTCCGGCCCGAGCAGAATGGCGATCTCCGGGAGCAAGACCTTGACCGCGACCCGACGGTTGTGTCGCGTATCCTGGGCGAGATACACGACCGCCATGCCCCCCCTGCCCAGCTCCCGCTCGATCGTATAGCGGTCTGCCAACCGCGTCCGCAGCCGCTCGAGCGTATCCTCGGAGGCTTCACCGGTATCCGGACGAGGCGTGGCGAAACCCGCTGGCGTCGCGTAGCCGCAGGTGGGGCAGAACGCCGCCCCGCCTGGCAGCGCAGATTGGCAGCGTGTGCACGCGCCTGACGGTGGGTTCATGGCCGGTCCGCTCCCATCCTGTAGGACAAACTGGAGCCGTGTCCCGATGCAAGCAAGCCGGCACTGCTGACACCGCCACGTGACCGCAAGCGCTCGAGGCTGGGTGCGTGCGAACGATGCGGGGCGGCGTTCCGCCCTCCCTCACCACGACGTTACGTCACGTGTCGTGACGCGCGAGCAGCGTCAGACGCACGGGCCGCAGCGATGATCGCGTCCGCGACGGCCCTGGACTGCTCCTCGAACAGGTAGTGCCCCGCCCCGGGGAGGGAGTCGATGGTGAGGGTGGGGATGGTTGCCGCCATCAGCTCGAGCTCCTCGGGGGTCGGACCGCCCTCATGGGGTGCGGCGCCGAGCAGCAGCCACACAGGGCAGCGCAGCTCGGCGAGGCGCGGTCGGATCTCCCAGGGCTCGCGCGACTCCGCCATCCGGTAGTATGCACCGATCACGTCGCCGAAGTCTTCCTGGAGACCGACGGTGTACCTGTCGATGACGGTATCGGTCACCCATGACGCGTTACCCGACGACTTCACGAGCATGTCGTGGATCTTGCCCCGTACGATGCGCCGTCCGCCGAACAGCTTGAGCCACGGAGCCCATTGCATCGCCCGACGGAAGCTCCGTGACCCGAGGACCTCAGCCGGTCCCCCCTCGAGTGAGATGATGGCGTCAACGAGCTCGGGTACCTCGACGGCGAGGCGGAAGGCGATGGACCCGGCCGCCGAGTGCGCGACAATGATCACGGGGGCGACGTGCAGCGAATCGATGACCGCGGCCACCCGGACCGACTGCGCCGTGAGTGAGTAATCAGATTGGAACGGTCGGGACGATCGTCCAATGCCGAGGGGCTCGATCACGATGGCGCGGTAGCCGCCGTCTGCGAGCGCTGAGGTGATCGCTCGGTAGCCGAACGCCGATCCGAAGAGACCCGGGAGGAGGACGACCGGTGGTCCCTGCCCGATCGCGGTGACGGCCAGCGTCTCCGCAGGGGCAACCGGGATGCGGTACACTGCCGGTGGATCGTCGGTGAGTAGGAGAAGGAGTAGGGGGAACATGGGGTCCTCCTGCGTCTGGGTGTGCAATCAGGGCTGGGTGGGGGCCGGGAGGACGGTCGGTGCAGCGCGACGCCGTGCGGTGTACGATCCGCGGCACGGTCGATCGGAGCCATGCGACAGAATCAGGTGAGCAGATGCCAGCGTGCTGCCAGCGAGCACGACCGCGTCGGTGCGGCGATCGCACAAGCATACGAATCGCACGTGCGGCACTCACTGCACGCGGTCGCTCCGCGGCGGTGGTTGACTGCCAGGGGCAGCCTGGAGGGTATGAAGCCGAGGTCGCGCCGGGCGCAGGCCAACCGTCCGGCGACCGGAGTGAGTGGTGGAAGCGATTGCGGAAACGGCCCGCTACGGGGCGGGGCAGTGGGTCCGGGCACCTCCGGACCAGCGAGATCCAGCAACCGCTCGGTCTGGTGGTACCACGGTTCGATCTCGGGGTAGCTGAACGGCCAGCGTGCGCCGGAGCCGGCGGCGATCTCCGGGTCGAGTGCGGGCTCTTCCTCCCGGTAGCGGAGGAGGGCGCCGCCGAAGAAGACGGCCTGCGCGCCGACGCAGGAACAGGTCTGGGGCTCGCGCGGCCGCGCGTCGTCCCGGATGAGATAGCTCTGATCCGGTGCGTGATACGGGGTGAGCTCGATCTGCCGCCCTGCTCGGCCTTGCGCGGATCCTGGGGCACCCACTCCCCGCGCTCGAGCATCAACACATGCAGACCGGCCCGGACCAGCGGGATCGCAGCGAGGACATCCGCGATACCGCTGCCCAGGATCATGACGTCGTAACGCTCACCTTTTTCGTTGACTCCCCGGCGAACGATCGGGTTACGTTCACCGTTGCGTCGGGTCATGACGAGCCTTCCCTCCTTGCGACACCCGATTCGGAGCCAGGATTGACCGCGGGTCGGCGACTTGTACGTTCCGAGCATGCATCCGACCCGTGACCCGTATATCGGCTTGTCCGTGACCTCTCCGTACCACCGGCCGTGATCCACTTACGACTCCTCGGCTCGGTT
>JBDHDN010000211.1:0-6932 GCA_039591485.1 Gemmatimonadota bacterium | reverse complement strand
AGATCTGGGAGATCTACAACGCGACCGGCGACGCCCACCCGGTGCACCTCCACCTGGTCCATTTCCAGGTGATGGGCCGCCAGGAGTTCACCGCCGACGTGATCGACCAGCCGGTCGTGCAGCACAACGGCCTGCTCGGTACGGGATTCCGGTTGGAGAACATCGTGCCTGGGGCCCCCGTCCCACCAGGCGACGGGTACGTTGAGAACGCGCCGAAGGACATGGTCACGGCATTGCCGGGCCAGATCACCAGAATCAAGGCGACGTTCGACAAGCCGGGCCGTTACGTGTGGCACTGCCACATCCTGTCCCACGAGGACCACGAGATGATGCGCGTGCTGCACGTCGGGCAGGGTGCCTGAGCGGACCACCGCATCAGGCAGCACAAGGAAAGGGCCGCCCTCGGGCGGCCCTTCTCACGTGGCGGTGCTGCCGTGTCTCTCGTGGTGCCTCAGTGACTCTCGTGGGGCTCGGGTTCCGATGCTGCTGGCTTGGCGTCGCTCGTGAGCGGGGGTGTTGGGTACACTAAGTTGTGGTCGCGGAAGAAGTGTACCAGCTGCCCCGCGTTCCACAGCGCCTGTTCGTGCAGCGCGTCCCACACCCGCCACATCGGCAGCGGCGTGCCGAAGAAGTCGACCGTCGCCAGCCGTTCCTCGGGCGACTGCGATCGCAGCAGCCCGGCGCCGTAATCGTACACGGCGTCGATGTACTCGTTGAGGTTCTCCCGGGTCATCATGGCCTCCGCCGGTGTCGACACCGTCGGGCCGTCGCCCTGTTTCAGCCGCGAGTAGGAGAAGATCACGCGGCGGATGACCCGCCGTGCCCGCATCGCGAAGCTGTGCATCCCCCCCGCCATGAACGCGTCGTGGCTCATCGAGTCCACCATCGCTTTGTACAGCGCTCGGTCTGCCTCGAGCCGATCGAGTTGGTAGGCCATGTATGCCTGGCTCGCCTGGAAGGGGATGCCCTGCGCCCTGAGTACCGGCACCGCAATCGCCAGTAGCAGAAGCGCGCTGGTTCCCGCACGTCTCAACATCGCTGTCCCTCGCTTATCGGTTGCGATCTCGTCGGGACCCGATCCGATCCCGAGCATACAGTACCGCAGGTCTCCAGCGCGTCCAAGCGAGCGCGAGATCACCGGCTCCGCTCTTCCCACGCCACCACGAGCAAGTCAGGTACCCGGCCCGGCGCCACACCTTGCGGCTGTAAGACCACCTGCGTCTCGTGCGTGAGCGGGTGTCCCTCGACCCAGCCTCGGCTCACGAGCAGGAGCCGCTGGGGCGCGCCCACCAGCTGGGGCACGGCACCCCCTCCCTGCGACAGTCGCTCCCGCAGCGCCACGACCGAGCCGACCCCCTGCTCCCCGCGCTGTGCGAGGATCGTGGATGCCCCCTGCGATGCGATGCCCGGGAATGCGGCGAGGACGCGCTCGGGTGCGGTGTTCACGTTGAGCCGCCCGTCGCCCCACACGGTGACGTACGGCGCAATGGCCGCGGCGATCTCCTCCGTGAATCCGACGATCCGTGTTAACTCCTCGAGCCGCCTGAGCGGCCGATTCGGCGGCGCGAACCCGGATCCGCTCGCGGCATACGCCTCCGCCTCCGCCCCCCGCGGCCGAGGGGCCCCGTCAGGATCGCGCCAATCCAGGAGGGCATCCGTGAGCGAGCGCGCCTCGCCCTCGCCCACGAACGTGCCGAGGAACGCGGCCAATGTGCCCTCGCCCGCATTGTTCAGATCGATCCGCGAAGTGAGATCGACCACCGCCACCTGAAAGCGGGCGTCGCCCAGCGCCTGCTGGCCCAGGCGCTCGAGCCGGTCCACCACCGTCGGGTACACGCGGGGCAGGTCGCTAAACTCCACCGTGGCGGCAAAGGCGGCCCACAGCTCCTCGAGCGCCACCGTCACGCCGCTCTCCGCCGCCGCCCTGGCCTGGGCCGTAGCGCGCAGGTTCACCACCACGTCCGACTGCCGTTTGACCGTGCTCACCGCGGCCGCCGCCACCGCGGCGAGCACTACGATGAGCCACAGCACGAGCATGAGGGCCACCCCCCGCTCCGACCGAAGGCGCATCACGGGTACCCTCCCACGCGCGGTGCCACCAGCATGGGGGCGCCGATCGGTCCCTCGGCGTCCCAGAACACGAGTGACAGCAACGCCGGCGGTGATGGCAGCGGTGCCATCGCTCCCGGCAGTCGCGGCTGTACTCGGCCGGGCATCACGATCTCCGCGTCGAGACCGGTCACGTTGGGGAGCCTGAGCACGGTGACCTGCGGCGCGGCCAGCCCCTGCGGATACGCCGCCAGCGTGAGCCCGTCGTCGGTGGCCTCGACGGTCACGTGCCAGTCGGCATCGGCCGTGAGCGGCGGCGTGCCGCCCGCGGTGACGAAGCTCAGCAGGTCGCGTGGCGGGCCGCCCACGACGTCGCCGTCCTCAAGCACGAAGGTCTGTCGCTGTGCTATATCCGCCTGTCGCACGTTCCTGAGCGCCGCGGCGAGCACCGCCTTGAACGCGATCTCCCGCTGGAGCACGTCGCGCTGCGCGGTGACCCTAGCCTCGGTGTCGAGCGCCACGCCCACGATGCCGTACACCAGCAGCGCGACGACACCGGTCACCACGATCGCGACCAGCAGTTCGAGCAGGGTGAATCCGTCGCGCCGCCTCACGGGTCGCTCGCTACCAGGCGCCTCAGCGCAAACTCACGCCCGTCCGGGAACGCCACGGTCACGGTGAGCAGGCTGGTGCCGCCGGTCCACGGCCGGAGCGTGGTGGTGCGGGTGAATCCGTCGGGCAGCGCTTCGGTTGCCGGAAGCGGCATCCCCACGTCGACGACTGCCAGCTCCATGCCCGACTCGGCGAGGGACACGGCAGTGGACCACACTTCGAGATCGTTGGCCGTACGGGTGGCCTGCGTGAACAGGCCGAGGAAGGCGACGCCCACCATGCTGAGGATGACCAGCGCGATCATGGTCTCGAGCAGGGTGAGACCGCGCCGGTTCATGGCTGCTCCAGCGTACAGCTCAGGGGATCGAGCGGCGGCGCGCCGCCGCCCGCCGCCGTGGTCTGGACGTCGTAGGCACAGGTGCCGAGTGGCGAAGCGACGATCGTGGCAGCCCGACCTTCGTACCGATCGACCCGCCCGCGTGCGAGCGCTCCTTCGGACAGCGACGACGCTCCCTGTACGGACCAGTCGCCGGTGGGGCGGAGATCGAGATACACAGTCTCGCCCCGGGTGAGTGCCAGGCGGCGCGCGACGCGCAGCGGCTCGGCCAATGCATCAGTGTCGGCGGGCTCCGGCGGCAGGAAGGCGGGAGCAACCACCCCGACCGCGATCAGCATGACCACGAGCACCACGATGATCTCGATGAGGGTGAAACCCGATCGCCGCTCGCGTGCAACCTCCGTCACTCGCCCTCCCCTACCGCCGTTCGTCGTCGCGCCGTCCCGTCCTTACTGCCCTCCCGCCGTTCGTCACTCCCAACTTGTGATGTCAGCGGCCTCGTCCTCACCGCCGGGCACGCCGTCCGACCCCAGCGTCAGCAGGTCGTAGCTCTGTGGGTTCTCGGTGCCGGGGCTGCGGTAGATGTACGGCCGGTCCCACGGGTCGGCCGGCACCTCCTTGCGCAGGTACGGCCCGCGCCAGTTGCGCGGCTCCGGTTCGGCGGCGGGCTTGGTGCGGAGTGCCTCGAGGCCCTGCTGGGTTGTAGGGTAGCGCCCGTTGTCGAGCCGGTAGTTGTCGAGCGCCACGCTCAACAGCTCGATCTGCGTGTGCGCGGTGGCCCCGCGGGCCTCGGAGACGCGCCCGATGATCTGCGGGGCGACCAGCCCGGCCAAGAGGCCAAGCACGATGATGACGACGAGGATCTCGATCAGCGTGAGTCCCCGCTCGGTGCGGAGTGCGTGACGGATGGCGGATGACGAAGGCATGGTCTGAACCCGCATCAGAAGACAGAGGTGTTGATCGAATAGATGGCTTGCAGCATTGCCAGCGCGACGAAGCCGACCAGCACGCCGAACACGACGATCATGACGGGCTCGATGAGGGCGACGGCCGTCTTGACGCTGCGGCGCACCTCGCCCTCGAACGTGTGCGCGACGCGGAGGCACATGTCCTCGAGCCGGCCGCTCTCCTCACCCACGGCAAGCATCTGCACGGCGAGTGGCGGCAGGGCGTCCTTGGTGGCGTGGGCCAGCGAGCCACCCTCGGCCACGATGCCCGTGGCGCGCTCCAGTGCCGCCGCCAACTCGATGTTGGTGACCGACGCGCGCGCGATCCTGAGTGCCGGCACGAGCGACGTGCCGTTCCTGAGCAGGAGTCCGAGCGTCCGCGTGAACCGCGCCGTGAGCAGCTTGTGCTCGAGATCGCCGAGTAGCGGCAGACGCAGGCGGTTCGCGTGCCACGCGCGCTGCGCCTCCGGCCGGCGGTATCGCTCGATGCCCAGGGCGACCGCACCAGCGAGCACGAGCCCGATCGCCCACCAGAACCGGGAGATGGCGTCGCCGAGCCAGATCATGCTGCGGGTGGTGAGCGGCAGCGTGCCGCCCACGTCTTCGAGGATGCCCGCGAAGCGCGGCACCACGAATAGCAGCAGCACCGTGATTCCGAGGCTCGCCACGACGGCCATCAAGGCGGGGTAGAGCAGCGCCGATTGCACTTGCGAGCGCAGCTCGTCAGTCTCCTCCATGAAGTCGGCGAGCTGCTCGAACACCGTGTCGAGCGTGCCGCTTGCCTCGCCCGCTCGGACCATGGCGGGTGCAATGGCGGGGAAGTAGCTCGGATACCGCGCGAGCGCCGCCGAGAGATCCTCCCCGCCGCGCACCGCCTCACGCACTGCGGCCAGCGTCTGGGCCAAGCCGTCGTGGCCGGCCTGTTCCGCGGTGATCGCCAGTGCCCGGTCCACCGTTGTGGCGGCACCGAGGAGTGCGCCGACGTTGCGTGCCCAGCGCGTGACCGCCGGGCGACGGCCCAGCTGCCGCCTCCGCTTGCGGCTCGTCGGGGCCAGCTCCCGGATCTCGACGGGGTAGAGGTCACGACGGCGCAGCTGCTCCAGCAGCCCCTGCTCGGAGACGACCTCGACGACGCCGTCCACGATCTCGCCGGTCCCGGTGGACGCACGGTAGCGGAAGCGCACGCTCACACCGCCGTCTCTTCGATGGCGATGCGCAAGGCTTCGGCGATGGTGGTCTCGCCTTCGGCAGCCTTTGCCCAGGCGGCCCGCTCGAGCGGCACCATGCCCGCCCCCTCGGCGTCGTGGCGCAACTGATCGAGCGTGGCGCTGCGTGCCACGGCTGATCGCAGACCCTCACTCATCACCATCAGTTCGTACACCCCGGCCCGGCCCCGGTACCCCGTGAGCGCGCAGTAACTGCAACCGCCCCCAGTGCGGAAACGTCGCGTACCGGTGCCGAACCCGGCCGCCTCGGCCTGGCGGTTCTCGTCGGCCGTTGGGCGGTATGGGATCTTGCACTCGGGGCAGATGGTGCGGACCAGCCGCTGAGCCAGGATGCCCTGTACCGTGGCGGCTACCAGATAAGGTTCGACACCCATGTCGAGCAGCCGTGTCACGCCGCCCGGCGCGTCGTTGGTGTGCAAGGTGGAGAACACCAAGTGGCCGGTGAGCGCCGCCTGGATCGCGATCTCCGCCGTCTCGCGATCCCGCATCTCACCGACCATGATGACATCCGGGTCGTGCCGCAGGATCGAGCGCAGAGCCGAGGCGAACGTCCGTCCGGCTCTCGGATTGACCGGGATCTGCGTCAGCCCCTCGACCTGGTACTCCACCGGGTCCTCGACGGTGATGATCTTCACCGCCGGCGTGTTGATCCGCCTGAGGGCCGCGTAGAGGGTGGTGGTCTTGCCCGACCCCGTGGGACCGGTGACGAGGATGATGCCGTTGGGGCGCTGGATGAGCCGGCCGAAGCGCCGCTCGGTGTCTCCATCCATCCCGAGCTCTCCCAAGTCCCGGATGCCCATGGCCCGGTCGAGGATTCGGAGCACGACACCCTCGCCGTGCACCGTGGGGAGCGTCGAGACGCGCACGTCGAGCTCGCGATCGGACAGGCGCAGGCGTACGCGGCCGTCCTGTGGCACCCGCCGCTCGGCGATGTTCAGGTTTGCCATGATCTTGAGGCGGCTGATCACGGCGGCCTGATACTGGCGCGGATGCGTGGCGACGTCGTGCAGCACCCCGTCGATCCGCTGGCGCACCCTGAGACCGTCCGTCGTGGACTCCACGTGCACGTCGCTCGCCCGGTGCTCCAGCGCTTCGAGCAGCATCAGGTTGACGAGCTTGATCACGGGTGCCCGGCTGGCAAGCGCGCGCAGGTCGTCGAGCGCCTCCCCGTCGCCGTCGCCCGCGGCGACGTCCACGGCCTCGAGGTTGAGCGTTTCCGAGTCGCTCTCCGACTGCGCCGAGAGGATCGCGGCCTCGATCTCCGCGGCTTGCGCGTCGATCAGGGTAATGGGCTTCTCGAACGTGAGGCGGAGCTCGTCCACCACCGTGGGGTCGAGCGGACGGCCCGCGGCGATGCGCACGCTCCCGTCGGAGGCGACGTCGAGCGGTAAGAGGCAGTGCTGCTCGAGGTACTTCGGCGAGAGACGCTGTGCCAAAGGCCCCGTCGCCGCCTCACGCAGGTCGCGGCTCGCCGGGCTTCCGTTATCCCCGGCCGGAGTCTGAGGCGGGTCCGACGATCCGGTCACGCGCTCCTCGCTCAGGGGTTCTCCGGCGGTGGGGTGCTGTCGGGTACGAGCGGCACGAGTCCGTCGACGCCTCCGAGCCGGTCGCGCGCACGCTCCAGGAGCGCGGCCGCGTCCTCGTCGGTGAGGATCACGTACGGCGTGACGAAGATCGCCAACTCGGTCCGCGTCCGCTGTGTGCTGCGGCTCTTGAACAGGTACCCGAGCAGCGGGATGTCCTTGAGCAGGGGAATCCCGC
>JBDHDN010000210.1:0-6933 GCA_039591485.1 Gemmatimonadota bacterium | reverse complement strand
CAGTGGACCGGGGATCATCGTCGCGACCCCTGCTCGGCAGATCCACGAGCTCGGAGCGCTGGTGGTCGCTGCCACGGCTGCTTCGGTCGGTTGGCGCGTGACCTATCTCGGTCCAGACCTCCCCGCAAGCGACATCGCGAATGCGGCGAACGGCACGGACGCCCGGGCTGTGGCACTCAGCATCACCCACCCGAGCGACGACCCGGAGTTGCCTGCGCAACTGCGGGGTCTCCGCGAGTCGATTGCACCCGACACGGTACTGATCCTCGGCGGCCTCTCGGCGGCAGCGTACGCGGATGTGCTGGCCGATCAGAGCTCACTTCTCCTCGGCGATGTGGCGAGTCTTCGTGCGGTGCTCCTGTCGCTTTACTCGGAGAATGGAGGACACCGCGCATGACCAGTGTCGTGCAGGCAGCAGGTTCGACCACCATTGATCGACCGGCCCGCGCGCGTCGCGCCGTGGTGATCGGTGCGGGCTTTGGCGGCCTTGCCGCCGCCGTGCGCCTGGCGGCCCGGGGATATCGCGTGAGCGTGTACGATCGACTGGAGCAGCCAGGTGGGCGTGCGCGCGTCTTTCGACAGGACGGATTCGTGTTCGACGCGGGACCGACGGTGATCACCGCGCCCTTCCTGCTCGAGGAGCTCTGGTCGCTCGCCGGGCGCCGGCTCGAGGACGACATCGACTTGCGGCCCGTGACCCCGTTCTACCGGATCCGCTTCGACGACGGCACCACGTTCGACTACACGGGATCGCCGGAGGCGATGCGTGCCGAAGTCGCCAAGTTCTCCCCCGCCGATGTCGATGGATATGAAGCGTTCGTGCGAACGAGCGAGCGCATCTTCCGCACGGGTTTCGAGCAGCTCGCCCACGTCCCGTTCGACAAGTTTTGGGACATGGCCAAGATCCTCCTGTCGATCATTAAATTGGAGAGCTACCGGACCGTCCACGGTCTTGTCGCGAAGCACCTCCGCCATCCCAAGCTGCGACAGGTCTTCAGTTTCCACCCCCTGCTCGTCGGTGGAAATCCATTCTCGACCACATCGATCTACACGCTCATCGCCTTCCTGGAGCGAAAGTGGGGCGTCCACTTTCCGATGGGAGGCACGGGTGCGTTGGTGAGTGGGCTGGTGCAGCTCATCGAGTCGCTCGACGGCCAAGTCCACCTGGGTGCTGACGTTGCCGAGATCACGCTCGATGGGCGGCGCGCGACGGGCATCCGCCTCGCCTCGGGCGAAACCGTGCCCGCCGACGTCGTGGTGTCGAACGCCGACGCGGCGTGGACCTACCGACACCTTGTGCCGGCGCACGCGCGACGGCGGTGGACCGATCGGCGCATCGACCGCTCGCGGTTTTCCATGGGGCTGTTCGTCTGGTATTTCGGGACCCGCCGACGCTACCCCGACGTGGAGCACCACACGATCCTTCTCGGCCCCCGCTACCGCGAGCTGCTCGACGACATCTTCAACCGCAAGACGCTCGCGGACGACTTCAGCCTGTACCTGCATCGGCCTACCGCGACGGACCCGGCTCTCGCTCCCGAGGGATGCGATGCGTTCTACGTCCTCTCGCCGGTGCCCAACCTCGACAGCGGGCTTCACTGGCCGGACATGGCCGAACGGTACAGGGCACGCATCGCAGCGTACTTGGGGGAGACCGTCCTCCCGGGACTCGAGGATGCCGTCGTGGCGTCCCGCGTGCTCACACCGCACGAATTTCGGCACGAGCTGCTCTCCTATCGCGGTGCCGCATTCTCATTCGAGCCGGTGCTGACGCAGAGCGCGTACTTTCGGCCGCACAACCGAAGCGAGGACATCGAGCACCTCTATCTCGTCGGCGCCGGCACTCATCCAGGCGCGGGTGTGCCGGGAGTGCTGTCCTCCGCGCGGGTCCTCGACACCATCGTGCCCGATCCCGATGCACTCTGATCCGATTCCGGGCCTGCTGGCCACCGACGTGCAGCAGTGCCGCGCGCTTCTGAGGCGCGGCTCGCGGAGTTTCTCGGCCGCCGCGCGGCTGCTGCCGCGCCGGACGCGGGACGCGATCGCCGCCATCTACGCCTTCTGCCGCACCGCCGACGACCTCGTCGACGGCGGAGGGGCGAGTCGCTGGACCTTGATCCACCTCAGGCAGCGATTGGACGGGATCTACGGCGCCCCGGCGGTCCTCGATCCAACCGATCGCGCGCTCGCGGCGGTGGTGCGGCACTACGCCATCCCACGGGCCGTCTTCGACGCACTCCTCGAGGGTTTCGCGTGGGAGCTCGATGGACGGCGGTACGACCGCATCGAGGACGTCAGGGCATACGGGATGCGTGTCGCAGGCACCGTCGGGCTCGCCGTTGCGCACGTGATCGGTCCGCGCGATCCCGAAACACTCGCCAGGGCGTGCGACCTCGGCGTCGCCATGCAGCTGACCAATATCGCTCGGGATGTGGGCGAGGACGCCGCGGTTGGTCGGCTCTACCTTCCGCGGGAGTGGATGCGGGAGGCCGGCATCGATCCGGGGGCGTGGCTGCGGCAACCCCGGCACAGTGCCGGACTGGGCACGGTGGTCCGGCGCCTGCTCGCCGAGGCCGACCGGCTGTATGTCCGGGCAGAACCCGGAATCGACCGCCTGCCCAGACGGACCCGCTGGGCCATCCGCGCTGCCCGCTTGATCTACGCCGACATCGGTCGGGTGGTGGCACGGCGCGGCTACGACTCAGTCTCCAAACGGGCCTTCACCTCCGGGCGCAGAAAGGTGTGGCTTGCGCTCAGAGCCATCCGACCGCTCGGATCCGTGAGCGATACCGCGAATTGGGTGCTCGATGAGGCATGGGATCTGGTGCTGCGGTGTGGGGACTGGAACCGGATGAGCCTCCCCCATCAGACCACACCGGAATCCGACCGTCGGACCCAGCCATGGCAGATCCAGGAGGAAACCGCCTGATGGAGTCGATCGACCGTCTCGAGTATGCGCTGCACGACGCCGTCGCGCGTTTGACGTCCGATGGATGTCCGCCGCGCCTCGCCAGGGCCATCGGCTACGCCGTGTTCCCGGCAGGACACCGCTTCCGTCCGCGGCTGTGCCTGGCGGTGGCCGAGGCGCTGGGCGCGGAGGATTCCGACCTCGCACTCAACGCTGCCGTCGCCGCGGAGCTGCTGCACGGCGCATCGCTCGTTCAGGACGACCTGCCGGCCTTCGATGACGCGGCCGAGCGCCGGGGCCACCCGGCGCTACACCGCATGTTCGGGGAGGCCCTTGCAGTGCTCGCCGCCGACGCACTCATCATCGGCGCCTTCGAGGGTGTCGCCCGGGCGGCGGGGCACCACCCTGAACGCGCGGCTCGACTGGTCAGCGAGATTGCCCGCGGCGTCGGCACGCCGCACGGCGCCGTCGCAGGCCAGGGGTGGGAGAGCGAGGAGGACATCGATCTCGTGCAGTACCATCGGGCGAAGACCGCAGCGCTGTTCGAGTCCGCGACCGCGTGCGGCGCCATCGCCGCCGGTCACGATCCGGAGCCCTGGCGCGCGGTCGGTATGTGGCTCGGCCGAGCGTACCAAATCGCCGACGATATCAGCGACGAGGCGGGGTCGGGTGCCGATGGTTCCGATGCGGCCCTCGGCCGTCCCAATGCATTTCGCGCCTATGGGGCGCTCGGCAGCGTGCGTGCGCTCGAGCATGCGATGCGAATGGCCTTGGAGGCCATTCCCGGAGGAACCGGGCAAGCGCGATTCCATAGATTTCTCACCGCCCTGCTCGGCGAGTTCCGTGCACAGGCGCTCAGCGTCGGTGACCGGAATGCCGAGCGCGACGACGACGTGTTGGAGGCGGTCGGCTGAGCATGACACCACCTCGAGTGCATCCACGACTGCCGGCAGCGCTACTGGCCGTCTTCGGGGGATCGATCGTTTTCAGCGTGGCAGGCATGGCCCTGATGCGTATTGCGCCATCGGCTGTGGCGTGGGCCGGCCCCTGGTTGCCGTGGCTCATGCGCGCGCCCACGTGGATCTACATGCTGTCGCTGCCGGCCCTCGCGCTCATGATCTACCTCGAGGATCTTGGCTGGCAACGGTCGATCTTCTTCCTCGTGTGGGGCAGCTTCGTGGGAATGGTGGCGGAGCTCATGGGCACGGGGACCGGCTACCCCTTTGGGGCCTACGCCTACACCGAGTTTCTCAATCCCAAGATCCTGGATCACGTCCCATATCTCATCCCTCTCTCGTGGTACGCCGTGTCCATCGTCTCGCTGGATCTCGCGGCACGACTGGGCATCGGGCGCACGCAGCGGATTCTGGTGGGAGCGCTCTTCATGGTTCTGTGGGATGTTGCCCTCGATCCTGCCATGGGGGCAGGTTTCCCCGTATGGCGCTGGGAAACGGAGGGCTTCTTCTACGGCATGCCCGCAATCAACTGGATCGGCTGGTTCGTGACGTCGGTGGTCATCGTTTGGGGGTACGAAGTCATCGGAGGGTTCCGCCCCTCACCCTCTCCGAACCCGTGGACCGTCCCGGTGTGGATCGTGAACGGCGCTTTTGCCGTCGGCATTTGCATGGTGACCGCACTGTGGGAAGCGGCGCTGATCGGCACGCTGGCCCTTCTGATCCCCCTCGCAGCCCTGTGGGGACGGCAGGACCCGACACCCGTCACCACCCCTTAGCTCACCAGTGATCCGCCGGCTCGGCTACCGACTGCTGACTCGGGCGCTGCGCCGGCGGTTCCGTCGGATCGTGTGGCGCGGGCCCTGGCACCCACCTCCGGTCGGGCCGCCCGTCGTGCTGTACGCCAACCACCACGCCTTTTATGATGCACAGATCCTGGGCTACGTCATCGAGGTCGTACTGGGCAGGCGCAGTGTGGTATGGATGGAGGAACTTGATCGCTTTCCGTTCCTGGCGGTCCTGGGAGCCCGGCGATTCCCGCCCCGCGATCCGGGCATCCGGTTGTCCACCATTCGGGAAACGGCTCGCCTGATGGCGGCAGACCCGGCAACGACCCTCATCTACTTTCCGGAGGGGCACCTACATCCCTTCGATGAGGGCGTGCTCCCGTTCCCGGACGATCGACTCCCGCGGCTCGGCCGCGTGCTACCCCCCGCCCAGTGGTGGCCGATCGCGTTGTCAGTAACCGGCTGGAACGAGGCGACGCCTTCGGCGATCCTGACCGGCGGGACCAGCCATCGCAGTCCGCCGGTTGCGGCACGCGCAGAGCTCCAGCGGATGCAAGCACTCCTCTCGGCTCCCGTGCGTCCCGACGACCGGTTGCTTCTCGACGGCCGTCCAGGCCCCAACGAGCGGTGGGATCTCTCCCGGCTGCGCAAGGTGTTCACCCGCTGATGGCCGCCGCAGCACTACTCCTTGGCCTTTGCTTCGGCGATCTCGTACATGACGCCTACGTCTCCGGCAGCCCGGACGCCGTGAGAGCGCTGGTGCGCCAGGCGGAGACCAGAGAGGACACGCTCCTGCTGCGCTACCGGCTGTACGCCCTCACACAGAGCCCCGGGCTCATCGCCGAGCTCCCCAGCGATCTCGACTCCGCCAGCGCGCGGGAGCTTGCGCTCCTGTCAGCATTGTGGGGCTACCGTACCGCGGATGCGCGCCTGATCCAACTCGTGGTCTACGGTCGCCGAACGCTCGGATTGTTGAACCGAGCGCTCGAGCAGGACCCCGACGACCCACTCGTGATGCTCATTGACGGCCAGTCGCTGCTGTTCCGGCCAGGCATTGCCGGCGGCAGCAAGGAACGGGGCCTCGAGCGGATCGAGGCGCTGAACCGTCGAGTGCACGCCGCACCGGCGTGTGGCATCGCGCCCCTCGAGGCCGACATCTGGCTGTGGTACGCGCGATACCGCAACGATGAGCCCGATGCAGAGGTGCTGCGCCGCGATCTATTGGAGCGGGAGCTGCCTCCGCTGTACCGAGAGTTCCTCGACGCCCCGCCGTGACCGGAGCTGAGACCGCGCTCGCGGTGTGCTATGCGGTCTTCGCAGGGATTCTCGCCGCGAACGCCTGGTACCTACGACGTTCCCGACGGCCCGGCCCCCCCCTCCCGACCGTGCCGCCGCTGGTATCGGTACTGGTCCCGGCCCGAAACGAGGAGGACAATCTCGCATGCCTCCTTCCGACCATCCTGGACCAGGACTATCCGAACTTCGAGGTCGTCGTCTTCGACGATGCCTCCGAGGATCGTACGTGGGATGTGCTTGGCGCCTTCGCCGATCCCCGGCTCGTGCGGCTCAGGGGAACCGGACCCCCGGCCGGCTGGCTCGGCAAAGTCCATGCGCTCCACCAGGCCAGCCGCAGGGCGCGGGGCGAGGTACTCCTGTTCCTCGACGCCGACGTTCTCATGGCCGATACGGGCACCCTGACGCGGCTCGTCCGTCGCTTCCGCGGGCTCGCCGAACCCGCGGTGATGACCGGCATCCCCCGCCTCGAGGGAGGCGGGCGTTTGGTGGTGAGCCTCATCCCGTTCGTGATCTTCACGTATCTGCCGCTGCCGCTCTCGGTGCGGAGCAGGATCGCGCACCTGAGCGGCATGAACGGCCAGTGCTGGATGATCGCCCGTCGTGACTACGAGCGTCTCCAACCGCACCTGGTCCATCGAGCCGATGTGCTCGAGGACATCCGGATCGGACGGTATCTCAAGGCTCACGGGGTGGTGCCGCATTATCTCGATCTTCAGGGGGAGGTGCGGGTTCGCATGTATCGGAGCCTGCCGGACGCCTGGCGCGGGTTGCGAAAGAACACGTACCCGTTCGTGGGTGAGACCGTCTGGAGTTTCGGTATCATCTACGTCTGCTACGTGGTCCTCTTCGTCCTGACTCCACTCATCGCCCCGTGGTCGGTGCTCGCGTGGTACGGGTTGAAGGTCGGTTCGGACCGGCTCGTCCGGATGCCGCTCTGGATCTCACTCCTCGCTCCGGTATCGCTGGCACTCGGCGCGGTGCTGCAGCT
>JBDHDN010000209.1:0-6935 GCA_039591485.1 Gemmatimonadota bacterium | reverse complement strand
CACTGGCGGCGGCCGGGTCGTTCACACCGTTCACCTGAGCAGTGAGCCATGAGCGAACTCCGCACTCTGATCTCCGAATCCGATATCCAGCGCCGCGTCCGGGAGCTGGCTGCCGAGATCTCGCGCGACTACGAGGGGAAGTCACTCACGCTGGTCGGGGTGCTGAAGGGCGCCTTCGTCTTCCTGGCCGATCTGTCGCGGCACCTCACGGTGCGCCGCGAGATCGAGTTCATGGCGCTGTCGAGCTACGGCATGACGACCACTCACAGCGGTGCGGTCCGCGTGATCATGGACCTCAGGCAGAGCATCGAAGGAAAGGATGTCTTGATCGTCGAGGACATCGTCGATACCGGGCTGACGCTGCACTACCTGCACGAGCTGCTCGCTACGCGCGAGCCGGCATCGATGAAGACATGCGCCCTGGTCCGCAAGAAGGACCGGCACGAGGTGGATGTCGCGGTGGACTACGTCGGCTTCGACGTACCCGACGTGTGGATCGTCGGCTATGGGCTCGACTACGCTGAGGACTACCGGGCGCTCCCGTACATCGCCGTGCTCGATCCGCCGCCGGAGAGTTAGGACGTCAGCGAACCACGACGGGGCCGGCGGTCGCCGGCCCCGTCGTCATTCCGCGCCCGCAACCGCACTACCGTGCTGAGAGCATCGCATCACGCGTCGCCTTGAACTCGCTTCCTTCCTTCCAGTTCGGCCACGTTCGCTCGGTCGCCAGTCGGTGGCCAACGCGATAGATCAGTACAAGATCCTGCACGGCACCGCGTAGGTCCCACTCGGGCTCGTACTCGTCCGACGGCTTGTGATACCGCTCCGCCTCGAAGCGGTCCATCTGCTCCCGGGTCCACACCTCGCCTCGCTCCACGTGATCCACGCCGATATCGGGATAGAGGGCGGGGATGCCGACTTTCGCGAAGTTGAAGTGATCGGACCGGTAGTACGAGCCGGCCGAGGGGTTGGGATCGGGTCGGATGCGCCGCTCCTGGCCCTCGGCGGCAGCGGCGACATACTCGTCCAACTCCGATTGGCCAAGCCCGATGACCGTGATATCGCGCATCGGACCGTACACGTTCATGACGTCCATGTTGATGGCCGCGACGGTTCGGTCCAGCGGAACGAGTGGATTCTCTACGTAGTGCGCCGATCCCAGCAGACCCTGCTCTTCGGCGGTCACGGCGAGGAAGACGAACGAGCGCTCCAGCGCCGGCTCGGCCGCGGCGAATGCCTGCGCGAGCACCAGCAACCCGGCGGTCCCGGTCGCGTTGTCCTGGGCCCCGTTGTAGATCGCATCTCCCTCGAGCGAGGGATCGACACCGAGGTGGTCCCAGTGGGCCATCACGATCACATACTCGTCCGGCCTCTCGCTACCGCGGAGCATGCCGACGACGTTCCGTGACGTGGAATGACGGATCGTATTCCGCAGCGAGAAGGACGCCTGGAGCCGCATCGGCCGCGGCCGGAACTCGCGCGTCGCGGCTTCCTGCTTCACGGTCTCGAAGTCCAGCCGGGCCCGCTCGAACAGGACGCGGGCCGTCTCGAGCGTCACCCATCCTTCGACAGGGACGCGAGACATGTTGCCGTCGGAGCGAACCAGGTCGAACTGCTCACCGGTCCAGCTGTTGCGGACCACGGCCCAGGGGTACGAGGCCGGGTCGGTCTCGTGCACGATGATCGCCGCAGCCGCCCCCTGGCGCGCTGCTTCTTCGTACTTGTAGGTCCACCGGCCGTAGTAGGTCATCGCCTCGCCGGTGAAGAGGTCGGGATCCTGGGTGGCGAAGCCCGGATCGTTGACCAGCATGACAACCGTCTTCCCTGCGACGTCGAGGCCCTCGTAGTCGTTCCAGTCGTACTCCGGCGCCACGATGCCGTATCCGACGAAGACCATGTCCGAGTGATCGACGGCCACCGACTCCACCACACGCGTGGTCCACGCCATGTACTCGGGGCCGTAGGTGAACCGGGACGTCCCTCCATCGCCGCGCACGGTGAACCTGGCTGCCGCAGGATCGGTCGTGAGCGAGACGAGCGGCACCTCCTGGGTATAGCGGTCGCCGTTGGCCGGCTCGAGTCCGATACTGCGGAACTCGCGCTCGAGGTAGGCGACCGTTCGCTCCTCGCCGTCGGACGCCGGCGCGCGTCCTTCCATCGAGTCGGCCGCGAGTACGCGAATGCGCCGGTCGAGGTTCTCGGCGTTGATCGGGGCGGGGACTGCATCGGGCGCCGCCGCCCGCTCGCCGCACGCCGTGCCGCACCAGGTGACGGCGGCCAGCGCGGTTACGCACGTTGTCGTTGCTCTCGGCACCATTGCTCCTCTACTCGAGCCGAACGTTGGTGAATTGCCGGAATATATGGGATCGGCCCGAGCCCGCTCAGGCAGCCGGCGGAATCGTCGCCACCCGCCGTCGTACTGGGACGGAGACCAGACTAACAGGCAGGGCAACAACCAGCGACGCAAGCGCGGCCACACCTCTGCCACCGAGCCGAAGCGTCGCGCCGATGGCGGCATGCCGATCCTCGAGGGAGGCGAGCCAGCGCATCTGCGAGCGTCCCTTCCTGGTCAGCAACCGCTGCCAGATCCCGCGTCGCGCCGCCCTTCCGAGAAGCATCGCGAATGCTGTCTGATACGACCACCGGAGCAACACTTGGGGTAGGCGGGCTCCGCGCAGCATCCGGCGAACGGTGTAGGTGGCCGCCGCATCTGTCCGCAGCGCGGCGGATCCGGGAGCGCCCCCGTTCAGCGCACGCGCTTCGTCGAGCACGCGTTGCAGCACGACCCGATCCGGATGCTCGGCGACCCTCCGGGCGAGCGCTCGGCCCCCTACCTCGGCGTTTGCGAGTTCCGAAGCCAGCAGCAACAGCTCGCGGACACTGCTCCGACGGTTGGGATGCTCAACCGCGACGTGAATCAGGGTCAGCCAGACGCGATCGTCGGGTGCCAAGGTCCAGAGACCCTCCACGCCCGGGACGGGGCGAAGGCGATCCCATAGGTGGGCATCCGGCGCCGCACCTTCCGCGTCCAGCGCGAAGTGCACGTCGATCGTGAGCAGGTCTCCGTTCGTCAGTCCGGAGTGGTGACGGGCGCTGGCCCCGGTGCCCGCGTCCCGGTAGGCCGCATCGGCCAGTGCCTCCCCGAACGCGTGGACGTGATCGGGATGCAGCAGGACGTCCACGTCCTCCATGTCGACGGCGCGATCTGGAGTCAGAGCGACGGCGCCTCCTTTGAGCACGACGATCGGCCACCGCTGGCGATTCGCGATGGCCGCGAAGGTCAGGAGATGGCGGCACGCCGCTGCGACACGGGCGCGCTCTACCTCGACTCGTCGCAGGAATACGTCCACGTGTCCCGGGGGTACCCCCGCCGCCGCATCTTCGCGCTCGAGGCGCCGCTGGAGGGGCAGCGCACATCGCTCGCCTTCGAGGAACAGATCCCATGCGGCGGTGGACACGTCCGGACATCGTGCGTTGCGGCCCGCCAGTCGGGCGAGCGCCCAGTCGCGAAGGCGAACGGCCCCGACGACATCGGCAACGATGCCCGAGTGCGGCGACCCGCGCGCGGTCACGCCCCCGGATCCGTGAGAGCCCCGAACAACCGATGCAGCTCGGGAATCGCGTCACGCGGATCGTCCGTGAGCAGGAGCCGCCACCCCGGCGTGCGACTCAACCGCTCGATCGCGGGACCGATGGTCCCACGGAAGAGGTCGAACCCGGTCTCGAACGTACCGAGTGCGGCGGCGATCTCCTCCGGCGTCGCCTGGACCAGTCGCGCCGACCGGCGGTCACTCCGACCGAGGAGACACACGGTGGCGGTTGCGATGCGCCCGTCCCCGACGGCGTGCCGCGCATCCAGCGGCACGACCACCTTCTCCTCACCGTTCGACCGCACCATCGGCCGGAGTGCTCCGAGTTCCGGGAAGAACTGCGCGGAGTCCGGCGGGAGGAACAGTCGCGTCACCAGTCCCCAGATAGCGAACGTGTCGCGCAGTTGCAGCCAGACGATGTCCTCTGCCAGGATGCGATATCCCTCCCGCGCGGCCGTGTATGTCAGGGTGCTCTTCCCCACGCCAGCCGGCCCGACGAGCAGCAGCGCGAGACCATCCCGCTCTACACACGCGGCGTGTAGCGGTTGCCGATCCAACACGCTCAGGTGGAAGTTCGCGAGAGCCTCGAGTACGGCATACCGAAAGTGCTCCCGATCGCGGACCACTGCCGGGGCGACCCAAGCGTAGCTCTGCAAACAGGTTGCGTCGGCCACACCGATCACACCGGGTCCGGCAACCAGGAGCCGGCGGGCATCCGGCATGCGATACGCGAGTCGTCGGTCAGTTTCGGCACCGAGTACTTCGTCCATGGTCTCATCGAGGACGATCCGAACGAGGACCGGACCAGCATCGCACCGAGAGTTGTCGTCCACCACCTCCGACCACCGTCCAAATCCCTCGTGGGCAACTTCGATGACGGATGGTGCATTGGACTCGAAGCGCGTGGGAATGCCCAGCACCGGGATCTCGGTCGCGTGCCGGCACCGCACGTCCCGGCCCAGAGCGTCCACCACCGAATCGTCCACGTCGAGGGTCATGCTGATCGCCCTTCCCGGTTCACCAACCGATGGTAAATCTCCCTGAAACGTCCGGCGGTCCAATCCGCATCCTCGCGACGCGCCCGCAACTGTGCGGCAGTGGCAACCGCCAGTCTGCGCGCATCGTCCTCGACCAAGACCTTGATGGCGTGCGCCAAGGCATCCACATCACCGATAGGCACAGCGACGGCGGCATCCGGTGCCCAGTCTTGAATCTGCCCGACGGAAGTTCCGACCGTTGGCACGCCCGCGAGCGCCGCCTCGGAGAGTACGACCGGCCCGGCCTCGTGCCGGGACGAGACGATCAGGAGGTCTGCGCGCTCGACCAATGGTCGCAACTCGTGCTGGGTCATGAAGCCATGGAACGTGACAGCCGAGGAGAGGCCAAGTTCATACACGGCGCGCTCAACCGCACCACCTAGTGTGTCTTGCCCGACAATGTCGAGCTGAAAGCGCACCCCCCGATCGGCAAGAAGGGCCAACGCGCGCAACATCGTTGTCTGGTCCTTCACCCGGTTCAAGCTGCCGACGTGCAGGAGTCGAGGCAGCCGCGCTGGATCGCGTGGCCTCGGTGCCTGGGGGGGCCAGTCCTCAATCCCCGCACCGAGCGGTACCCGCAACGCCTCCCTTCCGAACTGGTGGACGGCTGTGATGACCGAGGCACTCGCTGCCGTGATCGCGTCGGCCCGGCGGATCACCAGTCGTCGCCGCAGGCGGGCTCCCCTCGTGCGGCATCCGCCATAGCCGATATCAGGCAGGCTCACCAACTCCCCGCCCGCGACGTGAACCAGGACCGGTCGGTCAATCATTGCAGCAACCGTCACCGCAACCTCGCCGGGCGCACCCGCCCAGAATGCGTGTACGAGGTCGAATGGCCTCGCGCGGTGAGCAGCCAGGAGGGTTGCGACCGCCCGTATCCTCGTGAAGGGCAACCCAATGTTCTCGACCGGAACGCCGCACAACGTGAAGCGGCAGCGTCTCGGTTCCTGGTGAAGCGCGAAGATCGTAAGGTCTGCGCATCGTCGCAGTCGGCGCACCAGCCACAACAGTGCTGGAATGATGCGCTCTTCCGCGGAACGATCGACGCCGCCCGGAACAATGAGCGCAAGCCTCACCTTTCCCTCGCAATCGCTTCGTACACCGACCGGAGCTGGCGCCCGATGGTGGGGAACGATAGCTCGCGAACGAAGTGGTCCAGCGCGATCCGGCGGCGGTCTGGTCGAGGCGTACCCCACCAGTGGAGCAGCGATCGCGCCATTGCCGCCGCGTCACCCGCCGGCGTGATCGCGCCCGCTCGACCATCCGCCGTGAGCCGTCGGAAGGACGGGATGTCGGTCACCACTGGTGTCACACCGCACGCCAATGCCTCGAGTACCGCATAGCCGCTCCCCTCACGATGGCTCCCCAGCATGAGGAAGTCACTGGCTCGCAGCAGTGCCTGCACCGCAGCATGCGGGAGACTGCCGAGCAAGTGGACGCGGTCCCTCAACACCGGGGTGGAGCTGATCCGCTCACGAACGTCGGACAGGAGCGGTGCGTCACCATAGCAGCACCACAGGTGCGGATCCGGCAGCGCCGGCACTGCCCGCGCGAAGGCATCGAGCACCATCAGGGGATCTTTGTTCGCGTTCAGCCGGCCGACCCAGGCAACGCACGGATTGCCGTGTACGCCCAGCTGCACACGGGCTTCCGCCCGGTTACCTGGGGTGAACCGCGTGGAGGACTCGGTCACGCCGAAGATTGGCAGGTCGGTGCGGAGCAGCCCAGCATCGAGATACGGTTGAGCCTGCGCTGGATCCGTAAAGCATGCGGCAGACAAGGTCTGCCAGCACCGTCGCGCCACCGTACCCCGCCAGCCGCTCGGCGCCTGCCCACCGTGATCCTGCAGCAGCATTGGCACAGTGGGAAGCATCCGCCGCAGCCACCACGTCGCGATGGGTGCAATGAAACCGTGCGCGTGAATGACGTCGGGCTCGAGTGACCGGACCCGGCGCCCAAGGCGCGCCGGTAGAACCCAGGGACGCCGTTCCCCGGGCCACAGGATGGCAGGATCACGGACGAAGTGGTAGACGACCATGTTGCGCTCGACAACGGCGTCGCGATCAGCCGCCAGTACCACTGCGACCGTGCTGCCGGCATCGGCCACCGCCTCTGCGACGTCTGTGAGCGTCGGCCACGTCCGGAGCAGCGTCTCGGGATCTCTGCCCCTCGGATCGCGAAACACGCTGACTTGGACCGCTCGCACGCCGCCTGTCACCGTCGTCCGGTTCCATGCCGCTGCAGTACGATCCAGAGGACGAGCCCGCCAAGCACCCCTACAGCCCCGGCGAGGCCGAACAGTGCGTCG
>JBDHDN010000208.1:0-6963 GCA_039591485.1 Gemmatimonadota bacterium | reverse complement strand
TGCTGATCGCGCCAGATGGCCGCGATCCGGTGGGCGGCTGCCGAGTCTTCGCGACTCTCGAAGAAGGCAGCGGCGCCACGGTAGCCCACGAACAGCGCGAAGCTCTCGTTGAACGGCGTCGCACTGGCCACGTACAGCGTGTTGTGCGCGATCTCGTGCAAGACGAGCTCGACCAGCAGCTCGGGGCTGCGCTCGAGGGCGGTGGAAAGGAGCGGATCGTTGAACCATCCAAGCGTGGAGAATGCGGCCGACGGGCGGAGGTAGACGTCGTACCCGTCCTCGGCGAGTCGCGCGGCGGCGGCGCGCCCGTCCGCGAAATCGAAGAAGCCCTTGTACGGTACGGTTCCGACGATCGGGTACCACCACGTATACGGCTCGAGTGCATCCCACGGAGCCGCG
Organism: Gemmatimonadota bacterium; assembly: GCA_039591485.1. Lineage (GTDB taxonomy): Bacteria > Gemmatimonadota > Gemmatimonadetes > Gemmatimonadales > GWC2-71-9 > JAOTVV01. Next base: position 6,564 of record JBDHDN010000208.1, on the reverse strand, counting down.
GTCAGCACGAGGAGGAGCGTGTCACGCCCCACGTCCGCGTAGGTCGTGTACGTATCCCCGGCGTCGAGTCCCAGGGAGTCACGGCCGAAGTCCCGGGCCTCGATCACCAGACGGAACCGGTTGCGCTCAGCCGAGGGCAACTCTGGATTCTCGAGCAGGCGCTCGATCGGTTCCCGGGCGAGCAGGATGCGCGCTTCCTCGTACGCAGCGCGGAGCACGAACCGCACCTCGCGGAACGCCAGGACGGAGACGGCGAGGAGCGCGACCGCGACGACCGCCACCCAACCGAGCACACGGCGCACCCGGCGCCATCCACGCGTCGAGCGCGCCTCAGTGCTCACAGTGTCAATCGCAGGCCGATGTGGTGGGCCCGCTCGTCGAGCAGATCGTTGGGGCGGTACGCGTAATCGATGTCGAGCACACCGAAGGCCAGCGATCCGCCCACACTCAGCTTGCTGTTCGGCATGCCGGGGGTCTCGCCGCCGTAGCCCCCTCGTGCGATGATGCCGACCCCCTGGAACACGACGCCCCCCTCGGCCCCCACGACCCACCGCGCTCCCGCTCCCTCGGGCCACTGGACCTCGAGGGTGGACATGAGGCGGAACGTCTCCTGGGGATCCACGTAGTTCATCGTGAACCCGAGTCGCGTCAGGCGTGGCACCGGCAACGGGTCATCTCGCCAATTGCCACCGATGTTCTGCACGGCGAAGGCGAGGGCCATGATGTCGAAGAAGGCGACGGTCAACCCGACGTCGCCCGAAAACCCTCGCACGTGCACGGAGTCGACGCTCCGTCGCACGTAGCGCCCGCTCACCCCGGCGGCGATCAGGCCGTACCGATAGACCACCGACCCCTGGCCGAGCACCTCGCGGCTGTTACTGCCCGCGGGTGCGTCCGGGCCGATGTATTGCGCCGGCTCATCCCCGAAGTCGAAGTAGCGGCCGCCGACCCCGAGATCGAACTGCCGGATGCGCCAGCCGAGTGCGCCGGAGAAGAGGTGGGCGCCACCGGGGGCCGGGCGATACGCACCCTCGAGGGAGACATAGCTGATCGTCGCCAGCCCGGAGGGATTGCTGAACACGGCACCGGCATCGCCCACGAGGGCGACGCCGGCTCCTGCCATACCCACCGAGCGGACCGATGCCGGCGTCTGGAAGACGTAGAGGGGCACCGCGCTGGAGTCCTGCGCCGCGAGCGCCACCGGTGCGCACATAGCGCCGAGCAGGAGGAGCGTTGTGATCCGACGGATTTCCTCCCTCGGCACGTCCGCGTGGCGCCGGACCGCGGTGACGAGTGGGGATGCTCGCACGTCCCTGCAGCCGACGCCGTTCAGCGCAGCCGGGTGACGTTGAGGCGTGGCCGTGCCACCCCCTCGAGCTGGGAGCCGTCCTGACGGGTGAACGTAAGCGTGAATCCCTCCTGACCGGGACTCTGCGTGATCAGCACGTATTCGCCCGACCCCGCTTTGAGGGTCTCGGAAAGCACGAAATCTCCTCCGGTCACCCTGAGCGGGACGATTGGGAACGGCAGCGTGAACCGATCCGGCAACTGGTTGTACAGCTGCAGAAACGTGGCGCGCAAGTCCCAGGTGCTGTAGCGGAACCGCTCGATCTTCACCGAGTCAGCGGGAGGGAGATCGACGTCCGGATTGTCCGAGACCCAGTTCGCGACGAACCACTCGGCGACGAGCCGCGAGAACGGCTCGCCCGTGGCGAGCGCGATGTTCGCCGCGCCGTTCTCGGCGGTTTCTGACAGACGGCGCGGGATCTCCGGGCCGAACTGATCCGTCAACCACCGCAGGAACAACCACGACGCACCCCGTTCTTCGAGCGTGCCCGATCCGAGCTGGGGGAGCAAGAAGTTGGTGCCGGACGCCTTCAGGTAGACGAACGCGTTGTACAGGTTGCCCACGGCGAACTGCGAGAAGCGCGTCGCGTCGCCCAATGCCTCGAAGTGCAGCGCGGCCAGCTCCTCGGACAGGTGGGACATGCCCTCGTTGAGCCAGAGCACCTCCGATCCGCTTCCCCTGAGCAACACGTGCTGATGGTAGCTGATCATGTGCTGCATCTCGTGCGAGAACGTGATCGGTACCAGCCGTTCGATCCGTTCGACCGGATGAGCGCACCCCGCCGAGCCTGCGGGGTCCGGTGTCAGCGCATAGAAGATCTCGCCGCGGTTCGAGCGCTCGTCGTTCTGGAACTGGGGATCGATGTCGATTGCGAAGAAGAACCCCGTCACGATCGCCGTGCTGCACTCGGACGTGGGCGTGAGGCCGTTCACGACCGGGGTCATCAGGATCAGCACGTGGCCGTTCTCGTCGATGTCCGACTCCGCACCGAAGGCCCCCGTCACGACCGGATAGAGATCGTCGTCGAAAAGCTGACCGAGCGCGGTCAGCTCCGCGCTTCGGATGGTGTCCGGCGCTTCCAGATCGACGTAGACCGCCGCGTGCTCCCCCACGTACCGCGCGACGGCGGTCACCTGGGCGAAATCCTCGGGGTCGTTGCAGGTCACGATCGAGCACACCCGGAAGTCCCGCTCGTCACCCACCTCGATCGGTGCGGCGGCGACCGCGGGCGCGGCGACCTGCGGGAGCGGGGTTGCGGTCTCGGCGAACGCTCGCTCGCGCTCGCGCAGATAGGCGTGGAAGCTCTCCGCCGTCGACGGTGCGGTCGCCGACGACGGCCGTGCCGCGATCGGCGTCTGCACCCTGGCAGTCCCACCCAATCGGTAGTCGACCGAGACGCCGGGGACACCGCTGGTCGATTGCGGCGTCAACAGATACTCGGCTCCTTCCGCCCCGGCACCGGGGAACGCGGCACAGCCCTCCACGACCCCGGGCTCCAGCGAGAGAAAGTCCCCCGGCGCGAGAGCCAGCAGGGGCGGCGATCCCTCGAAGGTGCCGATGATCGGTGCGGACTCGCCGTACTCGAAGAGGAGCTTGATCTCGACCGCACCGGGGGCAATGCACGAGGGCACGTGAACAGTCAGTCGCGTATCGCTCGGCGCCCCGAGCACGCCGGCCCGCTGGCCACCAATGTCGACACGGAACGAGTTGGTCAGTCCCGTACCACGCAACTCGACCGTGTCTCCACCGGCAAACGACGCAGGCACAACGGCCGAGATCGTCGGTGCCGCCAACGACGTGACCGAGAACGACGCGGTCTCCTGCGGTACGGCCACCAGGGTCGCGCGCACCTCGAAGGTCTCGGCGGCGTCGCCGAGTTGCACGAAGACCTCGGCTCGTCCATTCCCGTCCGACAGTGTCGTCGCGTCCGACACGGTCGGCCCGGTGGTGCCGATCACCGTCCAGCGGACCTCCGCTCGGGTGACGGCGGATCCGTCCGACGAGGTCACACGCACGGCAAGGGGGCGCGGCAGGCGCGTGCCGGCATACGCTGATTGTCCGTCCGTTGTCGCATCTGCGGTGATCGCGGCGGGTTCGGGGATCTCCGGTCCCCCGTCGCCGCATGCCGCCACCGGCAGCACCAGAACCGCCGCCAGCAAACCAGACCAGTGCTTCACGGACACTCCTTGATGATGGGATTGCCGCATCGTGCGAGCGAGCTATGTAACCCTCGGGACAAACGCAACATACGGAGAACTGCCGCGTTTTGACAACGTGAACGAGGCTGGATAAGCTTCCCTTTCCAATGGCCTTCGTTCACCTCCACACCCACTCGGAATACTCCCTGCTCGACGGCGCGAATCGGATCGGCGATCTCGTGGCGCGGGTTGGGGAGCTGGGCATGGACAGCCTGGCCATTACCGACCATGGCAACCTCCATGCCGCCTATACCTTCTATGAGACCGCAAGGGCTGCCGGCATTCGACCGATACTGGGGTGCGAGGCCTACCTCGCGTTCGGCCCGCGCCAGGCCCGGGAGCGGCCCCAGTGGGCACCGGCACAGTATTCCCACCTCGTCCTGCTCGCGCGGAACCGGACCGGGTACCGGAACCTGATCAAACTCTCCTCGATCGGGTACCTCGAGGGGTACTACCGGCGTCCGCGGATCGACAAGGAGGTGCTCGGTGAGCACGCGGAGGGGCTGATCGGCCTGGCGGCCTGCCTCTCCGGTGAGATCGCACTGTGGCTCCGGCAGGGCAACTATGACGAGGCTCGGCAGTCGGCGGAGTGGTTCGCGCAGACGTTCGGGCGGGACGGCTTCTGGCTGGAGGTGCAGGACCACGGCATTCCCGAGGAGAAGACCGTCCAGGAGGGGATGTTCCGGCTCGCCGAGGATCTCGGCCTCCCCGTCGTCGCGACCAACGACGCGCACTACCTGGAGCGGGCCGACCACGAGGCACACGACTGTCTCTTGGCCATCGGCACGGGCAAGGATCTCGACGATCCGAACCGGTTCCGCTTCGAGGGCTCCGAGAGCTACCTGAAGTCCGAGACCGAGATGGCCGCGCTGTTCCCGGAGCATCCCGAGGTGCTCGCGAACACCGTCCGCGTCGCCGAGGCGTGCGAGTTCGATTTCGAGAAGCGCTACTTCCTGCCGGAATTCCCGCGACCGGCCGGCTTCGCGTCCGACGACGCACTGCTCGTCGAGTTGGCGACGACCGGCGCCAAGGGTCGCTATGGCGACCCGCTGCCCGACGAGGTGGCGGAGCGGCTGCAGTACGAGCTGGACGTGATCACCACGACCGGCTACGCCGGCTACTTCCTGATCGTGCAGGACTTCATCCGGGCGGCGCGGGAGCGCGGCATCCCGGTCGGTCCCGGCCGCGGCTCCGCCGCCGGTTCGCTGGTTGCGTACGCGCTCGGAATCACGAATGTCGATCCGCTCGCCTTCGGCCTGCTGTTCGAACGGTTCCTGAATCCCGAGCGGATCTCGATGCCCGACATCGACGTGGATTTCTGCTTCGAGCGGCGCAACGAGGTGATCGAGTACGTGCGCGAGCGCTACGGCCGCAAGAGCGTCGGTCAGATCATCACGTTCGGGACCCTCAAAGCGCGCGCGGCCGTGCGCGACATCGCGCGGGTGCTCAGGGTGAGTCCCGCCGACGCCGATCGTATCGCGAAGCTCGTGCCGTCCGGCCCAGGATTCAGCCTCCCGGTTTCGGAGGCCGTGCAGCGGGTGCCGGAGCTCAGGCAGCTCGTCAAGGAGGACGCCACCTACCAACGGCTGGCCGACCTGGCTCAGCGCATCGAAGGCCTGGCGCGCCACGCCTCAGTCCACGCGGCAGGCGTGGTCATCGCCCCGGGCCCGCTCGACGAATACGTCCCCGTCTGCACCCCCCCCCAGCGGCAGGCGAGCCAGGCGCTGGACGGCGAAGAGTCCATCATCACGCAGTACGACATGATCAGCCTCGAGAAGGTTGGCATGCTCAAGATGGACTTCCTCGGTCTCAAGACGCTCACGGTCATCCACGACGCGCTCACGATGGTCGCGGAGCGGCACGGGACCGGGATCGACCTGGACGCGCTCGACTTGAACGACGCCGCCGTCTACGAGCTGCTGCGGGACGCGCATACCGCCGGCGTGTTCCAGTTCGAGTCGCCGCTCGCCACCGACATGATCCACCAGCTCCGGGTCGACCGGTTCGACGACCTGGTCGCGACGAACGCGCTGATGCGTCCGGGGCCGCTCGACTCCGGTATGCACCAGGTGTACATGCGCCGCAAGCGCGGCGAGGAGCAGGTACGCTATCCGCACCCGGCGTTGCGCGAGGTCCTCGAGCCGACGTACGGGGTGATCCTGTATCAGGAGCAGGTGATGCGGATCGCCAACGTGCTGGCCGGCTACAGTTTGGCGGACGCAGACGTGCTGCGGAAGGCGGTCGGCAAGAAGGACCAAGAGCTGATCGACAGTGAGCTGCAGCGCTTCGTGGACCGGGCGGTCGAGCGAGGCCACGAGCGGCGGGTCATCGAGGACATCGCGGCGCAGATCAAGACGTTCGGGCGGTACGGCTTCAACAAGTCACACTCGGTTGCCTACAGCATCCTGTCGTTCCAGACCGCTTGGCTCAAGGCGCACTACCCCGCCGAGTTCATGGCGGCCCTGCTCTCCTCGGAGATCGGGGACACCGACAAGGTGGTAGCGTACATCAACGAGGCACGGGAGATGGGTCTCGAGGTCCTGCCACCGTCGGTGAACGAGTCGGGTTGGAAGTTCACCGTCATCGGCAACGACCAGATCCGCTTCGGGCTCGGTGCCGTCCGCAACGTGGGGCGCGGCGCGATCGAGTCGATCATCGCGGGCCGGGAGGCGGAGGGACCCTACGGAGTGCTCTCGGAGTTCTGCGAGCGGGTGGATCTCCGGCTGTGCAACAAGCGCGTGATCGAATCGCTGACGGCGGCCGGGGCCCTCGACCAACTGGGGGGTCATCGGGCCCAGCTGGTGGCCGGCTTGGACCACGCGCTCCAGGAGGCACAACTCCGGCAGGCGGAGCGCGATGCCGGGCAGGTGTCGCTCTTCGGCGAGGCCGGCGCAGCCGACAGCCCGGCGCCCCCGGCGGCGTTGCCGGAGGTCGATCCATGGAGCGAGGCCGAACGCCTTGCCAAAGAGAAGGATGTCATTGGATTCTTCATATCCGGGCATCCGCTCGAGCGGTTCC
>JBDHDN010000207.1:0-13800 GCA_039591485.1 Gemmatimonadota bacterium | reverse complement strand
ATTGAGATAATCGAGGCGCTGAGGGGTCACCGGGCTGTTCCGGCGCAGTCCGAGGAGGCGTTTCCAGTCCATCTCGGCGGGAAGATAACGGGAAGGCGCGTGTGCGCCTAGCAGGCGTGGCGTGGCGCGGTTGTCACGCTGCTAGCCGGGCGGTAGCTTGGCTGCAGATGCCTACGCCCCCTGCTCGATCCGGTGCCCGCGACGTCTTGGAGATCGACTGGCCACTCTTCGGCGAGTTGTGCCGCGGCTTGGCCCTCAAGATCGCCAGGGAGTACGATCCGGATCTCGTCATCGGGATCGCCAAGGCCGGGGTCGTCCCGGGTGCTGTCGTTGCGTCCATGCTGGGGTCGGATTTCGCGGCAATGTCGATCACGCGGCGGCGGCGCGGTGCACGGCCGACCCTCGTCGCCGGTCCACCGGAGTCGGTGCGTGATGCCCGCGTCCTGATCGTCGACGAAACCTGCGATACCGGCAACACACTCAAGGTGGCGCTGGCAGCAACCAGAAGGCAGGGACCGGCCGAAGTCCGGACGGCCGTCTCGATCCGGACCGGGCCCTACGAACCGGATTTCCATGCCCTCGAGACCGGCAGCTTCATCATCCTGCCGTGGGATCGCGAGGTCGTGATTGGCGGAGAGTTGACCCTGAGGCCGGAATACGCGGAGAAACTGCGCGAGGTGGAGGAGTGGGACGCCGGCGCCTAGCCCCGCACGACTCAGGAGCCCAGCACCGTCGCGTAGTCCTCCCCTTGCGACACGGCGGCGTAGACCGCCGACAGCGTTTCGGGCGACCCGATCAGGAACCGACACTCCTCATCGCCCTGCCCACGGCACTGCAGCTCCATCGCGGCGAGCGGAGCGCCGTCCGCGAGCAGGGTGAAGAAGCAGGCCAAGAGACCCGTCGAGAAGAAACAGGATCCCTGTGCCTCTCCGGCAGGGGGTGATTCCGCCCAATCGGTCGAGATGAGCGTGAGGCCTCGCTCGCCGACGCGCTCCGTGCGGACCGTTCCCCAGCCCAGGCCGCCGAAGAACGCGGACAGGACCTCCGACAGCGCCCCTGCGTCCAGATCGGACGGATCCTCAAGATCGGTATGTGTCGGCAGCCACGCACGAAAACTCCGATACAGCTCCTCGCCGGCGGTGAAGCCGACTTCCTGCAGCCGCGTGACACCCACCTCACTGCCGAGGTCCCGGGCGAGAGAATCCCTCAACGTACGAAGGGCTTTCGAGCCGATGGCGACGACGCCGTGTGCGCACTGTGGAGCAGCCATGAGTCCTTCGGATGCGTGGAGCGACGAGGCAACTTAGGTCGCCCGACGGACCTGACGCAAGGCCGCTTTGTGCCTCTGCAGTGACCGTACGCATCTCGACGCCTCCCGGCTGACACGATACAATCAGAGTATGGCGGTGTTGCGGTTTCGCGTGTTCGGTGCCGCCGCGCAGCGAGCGTACGCTCACGCAGGAGTCAGCATGCTGAGACGAAAGCACAGGGATACGGATGACGACCGTGACCTCGCGGACGCGGTCGCGGACGAAGAGGTGGAGGACGAGCTGCTGGACGCGGATGAGATCGAGATCCTCGACGAAGGGACGTCGGGCATCGTGGGACTACTCGCCGGACTGGTGATCGGTGCGTTCGTCGGTGCTGGGGTCGCCTTGCTGCTCGCCCCGGAGCGCGGCGACGTCACCCGTCGTCGGATCCGCACGAAATTCAGCGACGTCACCGACGAGGCCCGCGACCAGTTCGAAGGATGGCGCGACCAGGCCGAGCGGGAGTTGCGTCGCCGGCAGCGCAAAGTGCGCCGGCGTCTACGTCAGGGATCGTGACGACCCCGGCTCAGGAGGCCTCGTCCAGGCCGGCAAGCAGCCGGCGAGCTTCCTCCTGATACTCCGGGTCGGCAACGTCGCTCGTGGGCGGGAGGCGCAGCACGGCCTCCAGTTGCGTGCGCGCGTCAGCATTGCGATCCAGCGCCAGATAGACCTCTGCGAGCTCGAGCCGATGAAACAGATAGTCCGGCTCGAGCTCTACCGCCCGCTCGAGATGCGCCACCGACGAATCCCAACTCGCCCGATCGAAGAACCCCGCTCCGAAGAAGGTCTTTGCAAAGAATCGGGTCATGCCGGAGAGCTGCTCCACCTCGGCATGCCACGCACCGAGCACGTGGTGGGCACCGGCGTGTGTGGAGTCCAATGCGAGGGCGCGCGTCGCCTCGTCGTAGATGATCTCGGCGAACCGCACGCGCTCCTTGCCACCGCGCGTCCGCGACAACCGGCCCAGCGCGTTCGCCACCATGAAGTGGCCCTCCGGATCCAGCGAGTCCGCGCGCACCGCCGCCTCGGCGTACAGCCGAGCGACGCCGTAGAGACTATCCCGCAGGTCCTCCTGTCCGCGTCCCGACAGCTGCTTCGCGACTTCGATCTGTGCCAGCGCAAACTTCCACATGGCCTCGTAGGTCTGGTCGGTCATGTAGGCGGCCCGATATGCCTCGAGCGCCTCGACCGGCCGCAACGCGTCGGTAAGGCTGTCGCCCCGCGCCAGGAGGTCCGCGTACGCAGGCGCAGGCTGTTGGGCGTCGAGTGGTGTCGGGGCGACGGTGAGCAGCGCGAGCGTGGCCGCGATTGGCACAACACGGACGACGAACATGCGGGAGACTCCGATGCGGACGACTGAGCGGCGGGCGAAGGCGGTATGATCGTCATCCCGTTGATCGAGCGCAAGCGTGATGGGGGGTGCCTGGCACCCTCGGAGTGGCGCGACGTCGTCCTCGCGTACGCACGAGACGACGTGCCGGACTACCAGATGGCCGCGCTGCTCATGGCGACACGGATGAACGGGCTTGCGTCCGACGAGCTGGCGGCTGTAACGCAAGCGATGCTCGATTCGGGCGCCCGGCTCACGTTCGATTCCGGCGCTCCCCGCAAGGTGGACAAGCACTCCACGGGTGGGGTCGGAGACAAAGTCTCGCTCGTGCTAGCGCCGCTCGTGGCGGCCTGCGGGCTGGCCGTTCCCATGATCTCCGGACGGGGTCTCGGCCATACCGGCGGAACGCTGGACAAGTTGCAGGCAATCCCCGGGTTCCGGACGGACCTGACACTCGCGGAGGCACGGGCGCAGGTCGAACGCATCGGCGTGGCCCTGATGGGACAGACGGACGAGATCGCGCCGGCGGACCGAAAGCTGTACGCTCTCCGCGACGCCACGGCGACGATCGATGCGATCCCGCTGATGGCGGCCAGCATCATGTCGAAAAAGCTGGCGGAGGGACTCGATGGATTGGTGCTGGACATCAAGCGTGGCTCGGGGGCGTTCCTGCCACGGCTCGAGGACGGTCTCGAGCTTGCGCGCACGATGGTCGCGCTCGGCACTGACCACGGCTGCAGGACCGTCGCGTTGCTCACCGCGATGGACCGGCCGCTCGGCCGAGCGTGCGGCAACGCCCTCGAGGTCGTGGAGGCCGTAGAAGCGCTCCACGGTCGCGGCCCGTCCGACCTGATGGACGTCGTGCTGGCGCTCGGGACCGAGATGCTCGTGCTCGGCGAGGGCGCCCCCGATGGCACGACGGCTCGCCGTCTGCTCGACGATGCCGTCGCATCGGGACGCGCGTTCGCGAAGTTCCGTGAAATAGTCGCAACCCAGGGCGGAGAGGTCGACGCCATCGACGACCTGCGGAGCCTCCCCTCCGCGCCCGTGATCGAGGAGATTGCGGCGGCGGCGGACGGAGTCGTCACGGCCGTCGAGCCGCGGAGCATTGGGCGAGCCGTCGTGGCCATGGGGGGCGGTCGGCAATCCATGCATGACGGGATCGACCCGGCCGTGGGGATTGTGTTGTCCGTCGCGCCAGGCGACGCCGTCGAGCGCGGTTCGCCGCTCGCGACGGTCCATGCACGCAATGCCGCGACCCTCGCCATCGGTCGCCAAGCCGTCGAGGATGCCGTAGAGGTCGGGCCAATACCGGGTGAGCCGCCACTCCCCCTCGTGTCTCACCGGGTGACGGCCGATGGTGTCTACGTGGTCGGCGACGGGTGACGGGCCGACGTCAGCACACGATGCAGACCGGGCCGACGCGTCTCCCGGCCATCATCTACGCGGGGCGCCAGGCCCCCAGTCGGGTAGCTCGTCTTCCGCGTCCTCGGGCGCGCTGAACGCATCCAGATCGCGGACCTCCTGCTCCGCAGCTTCCAGCACGTCGCGGTCTACGTCTTCCTCCTCAGCGCGGCCGCTACCGCCGCCCCGCGCTCGGCGCACGACCCAGATCACCGCGCCAATGACCAGTAGTGCGAGGAAGACGGTGGAGGGGGAGGGCATTGCCGGGGCTCCCTTCCTCAGGCGTGAACGGTCAAGCCTCCGGCTCGGGCTCGGACTCCGCCTGCAGCTCGTCCAGGATATCCTTCGGCCGCACGAGCACGAGGAGCGCCGCCTGCGGAACGACGAGATAGTGCTTTCCTTCGTAGGTGATCTCGACGGCGGCCTTTCGGAAGAAGAGCGCGAAGTCGCCGATGCGTGCCTGCATTGGAACGTACCGACCTTCGCTCTTCGCCCCGAGCTTCCACGGCTCGTCGTCGAGCTCCGTTGGCGCCGAAACCGGCGTCCCCGGCCCGGTGGCGAGGACGCGCCCGCCCTGCACGGCCTGGTGATCCACCGCAGTCGGCGGGAGATACAGGCCGACCTTCGTGCGCTCCTCGCCCTCCTGCGGGGCGATGAGCACGCGATCGCCGACGACCGTGAGACGATTCAGGGGATCCGGCATCACTGACAAATCAAACGGTGGCTCCGTGATACCGCCAGTGCGGATTGGCTCATTCCGCCACTTCGCGCAGCACCGCGAGCGGTGGTCGTCTGACGAGTCCGCGGTTGCCCGTGAGCCCGACCGCGGTCGTGGCGGCCACGCCGGTGACGACCAGCGCCAGCACGGAGAGGACGGGCAACCGGAAGTCGAGCCGGAACAGGAACGTCACGGCGCCCCATCCGCCCGCTACCGCGAGCACGGTACCGGCAAGGGACGCCAGGAGGCCCAAGGTGACGTACTCCACGGCGAGAATGCTCCGCACCTGCGGGATGCGGGCGCCAATGGTCTTGAGCAGGATGCTCTCATGCAATCGCTGCAGGCGCGACGTGGCGACTGCACCGAGCAGGACCACCAGGCCACAGCCGATGCTGAACAGCGCCATCACCCTGATGACCAGCGTGACGCTCTCCAGCAGGCGCTGCAGCGTCTCCTGCACGGTGGAAATGTCCAGCGCCGAGACGTTCGAGTAGCGGGTGACCAGGTCGCGCTGGACCATGGCCATCCCCATGTCGTCCGGCACATTGGCGAGCGTGACGAAGGTGCGCGGTGCCGCGGCGAGTGCGAGGGGCTCGAATACGACGAAGAAGTTCAACTCGAACCGCGCCCAATCCACGCGTCGGAGGCTCGCGATCTCGGTCTCGATGCGGACGCCCTGTATGTCCCAGGTGATCCGGTCGCCGAGGCCGACGGCCAGGTCTTCGGCGAGCTCCTGCTCGATCGAGATCCGTGCGAGTCTGCCGGCGCCGGTGGATTCCCCGTCCCACCACCTGCCGGCGACGATCTCCTCCGAGGGCACGAGGGTGTCGCGATACGTGTTGCGGTATTCCCGCCGCAGCGCCCAGCGGCCGGGCGAGGATTCCGTGGTGTCCTGCAGCAGCTCCTCCGCTGGGCGACCGTTGATGGCCGCGATGCGTGCCGGCACGATCGGCGTGACCTGCGGCGGCGCGACGCTCGCGTCGGCGAGGAGGGCTCGTACGCCCTCGACCTGATCCGACTGGATGTCGAAGACGACCAGATTCGGGCGATCGCTACCCGACTCGAAGGCGAGCCGGTCAAGCAGGTTGCGCTGGACGAGGAACACGGTGCCGAGCAGGAAGACGCCGAATCCTACCGCCAGCGTGACGGGCGTGGTCTGATTGTGCGGCCGGAACAGGTTGGCGACGCCCTGCCGCACGACGTACGGGGCACGCGTGGGCAGCAGGCGCCGTGCGCCGAGCGTGAGCACGCGCGCGGTTGCCCACAGTGCGATGGTCGTCACACCGATCGCCCCGGCGAACACCAGGCCAACGACCGGTGCCGGAGCCTGTGACACCCCGAGCGCGATCACTGTTGCCAGGATGAGGATGTGGGCTGCGACTTTCCACCCGTCGCGCCGCCGCAGCGCTGGCTCGACGGCATGGCGCAGGGCTTGGAGTGGCGAGACGTTGCGCACGTCGAGCAGCGGCAACAAGGCGAATACCACGGCGACCCAGATCCCGATGCCAAAGCCGGCGAGGGCAGGGACGAGCCGGAATCTGGGCTCGACATCGAGGGGCACGAAGTCGGCCAACACGGATGGCAGACCATGCTGTATCACGACGCCGAGTGCCACACCGAGTGCTGCTCCGACGAGCCCCATCAGCGCCGCGAGCAGCAGGTAGATCGCGAATACGGTCCGCTGCGGCGCACCGACACAGCGAAGCATGGCGACCGTCTGGAGCTTGCGCCGAACGAAGACGTGTACGGCGCTTCCGGTGGCGAGGCCACCGAGCAGCAGCGCGGTGAGACCGAGCAGACCGAGGAACCGTGACAGGACCTCGAACCACTCGCTCATACTCTCCTCGCGTTCCGTTGCCGTCGAGTGACCGACCCGTGACTGCTGGAAGAGGTCGTGGTGCTCGTCGACGAACGATTCCGCCGCCGTGGCGTCGGGCAGCGCGAGGAGGGCTGCGTATCGGACGAGGCTACCGAATCGCACCAAGCCGGTCTCGTCGACGAAGCGCTCGGCAATGTAGACCCGGGGAGCGATCGCCGCCTCGAGACCGATCTCACCCGGCACGCGATCTACCACGGTGTCGCCCCGATCGATGCCGAGGTAGACGAGCACCGCCGGATCCACCAGCGCAATACGCGTGTCCTCCAGGCGGTCCCACCGCCCGGCGGGCGTCGTCACGATCGAGCCGTAGAAGGGGAACCCGCCGCTCACGGCACGGATCTCCACGAGCCGCGTGCCGCCCGTGCGCGGCGCGAAGGCCATGGAACCGAACGAGGTCAGGCTCGCCACGGGCATGTCCGCCGCTCTCAGCGAGTCGAGCAGGTCGCGCACTTCACCCTCGAAGGGCGAGCGGCTCCGTAGCTCGACGTCGGCACCCAACAGAGCGCGGGATTCCTCGTGGAGCGCTCCGGTGACGTCGGTTCGGAAGGACGTAACGGCAACAAGGGCCGCGACGCCAAGCGAGATCGCGCTCGCGTAGAGCGCGAGCTGGCGGCGTGCGGCACGCACTTCGCGCGCGGCCATGCGGAGGGTGAAGCGCCAGTCGCTCACGAGGCTATCCTGCCGTCCCCGCTCGCGACACGCCCCCCCACGAGGCGGAGAACCCGGCCTGCGCGGTCGGCCAGCGCACGGTCATGTGTGACCAGCACGAGCGTCGTCTGCTGCTCGCGATTCAGCTGAACCAACAGGTCGATGACCGCCCGTCCCGTCTCCGCGTCGAGGTTGCCCGTGGGCTCGTCGGCGAACAGGATCTTCGGCCGGTTCGCGAACGCCCGTGCCAGCGCCACCCGCTGCTGCTCACCGCCGGAGAGTTGTGCCGGGTAGTGGTGTGTTCGGTCACCCAGTCCCACCCGCTCGAGCAGGTCGTGCGCGTGGGCGACGGCCTCGCCGTGGTTGACAGCCGTGGTCTGCAACTCGACTGGGACGAGCACGTTCTCGATTGCGGTGAGGGTCGGAATGAGTTGGAACGTCTGAAAGACGAATCCGACCTTCCGTACCCGAAGCAGCGCCCGGTCGTCCTCGGAGAGGGTGTTGAGGTTCTCTCCGTCCAGCCAAACGGTACCCCGAGAGGGACGATCGAGGCCCGCGAGCAGACCGAGCAACGTGGTCTTGCCGCTTCCGGACGGCCCCACGATCGCAAGGAACGCATGCGGCTCGACGGAGAGGCTGATGTCGTGCAGGACCGTGAGCGGTCGTCCGCCGCTGGTGTAAGTTTGTTCGAGGTGCTCCGCAATGATCATCATGATTCGGAAGATACTCGCGCTCGCGCTGCCGGTCGGCCTCGCGGCCTGCACCACGGACTCCGGTGCCGGCGACCGCCCGCAGGAGGAGCCTACCGCCGAGGCGGAGGCGATCGTCCTGTTCCTGGGCACCAGCCTCACCGCCGGATACGGGCTCACCGCCGAGCAGGCGTATCCTGCCCTCATCGAGGAACGGATCGACTCCGCCGGGCTCCCCTTCCGTGTGGTGAACGCCGGGGTCAGTGGGGAGACCTCGGCCGGCGGACTCCGGCGCATTGACTGGCTCCTACGCGAGCCCGTCGCCGTCCTCGTGCTCGAGCTCGGTGCGAATGACGGGCTGCGGGGACTGGACCCGGAGGCGATGCGCCGCAACCTGCAGTCGATCATCGACCGTACCCGCGCCGTGCACGCCGATGCCTCGATCGTCATCGCCGGGATGGAAGCTCCCCCGAACCTGGGCGATCGCTACACGGAGGCCTTTCGGCAGGTGTTTCCCGACCTTGCCGAGCGCAACGGGGCGCTGCGGATCCCGTTCCTGCTGGAGGGGGTGGCTGCCGACCCCGAGCTGAATCAGGCCGACGGCATCCACCCGACGGCCGAGGGCCAGCGGCGGATCGCGCAGACGGTCTGGTCGTACCTCGAGCCGCTACTCCGGCGACGGGCGTCGGCGGCCGATGGAGCAACCACCGCTGGTGCAGTCCCTCAGCGCAGCGTGGAGAGGTAGACTCCATAGACGGCGAGCAGCACGATCCCCTCGCCACGTCCGACGCGACGCCCGCTGAGCATGAGGGGGAAGAGCAGGAGGGACGTCCCAACCATCCACCACAGGTCGCTCGTGATGATGCTTCGGTGCACGGCCTGTGGTGTGATGACTGAGACGGTCCCGAGCACGCCGAGCACGTTGAAGATGTTGGAGCCCAGCACGTTGGCGAGTGCGATATCCGCCTGGCCGCGGCGGGCGGCGATCAGGGATGCCGCGAGCTCCGGTAGGCTGGTGCCGACCGCTGCCACCGTGAGGCCCACGACGCGCTCGGAGATCCCGACGATGTCCGCGAGCGTGGTGCCACCCGCGATGAGTGCGCGCGCTCCCCCGGCGAGCAGCGCGACACCGGCAACGACCGACGCGACGTCCCGCAGCGTTGGGGACACCACCGCCGTTGGCGCGAAGCCAGCGACGGCGGCGCGAATCTCGTCGACGTCCTTCGCACTGACCTCCCGCCGTGCGATCCGCACCATGAAGGCCGTGAACACCGTGAAGGAGACCAACAGGAACGCGCCCTCGAGACGATCGACAGCGCCGTCCCGCGCGAGCAGGAGCGCGACCGCCATGGTCACGAACATAAAGGGCCATTCGAGCCGAACCGCGCTCATGTGCACGGTGAGCGGTCGAATCGCCGCCGCGAGGCCGAGGATCGCCGCCACGTTGAAGATGTTGGATCCGACGACGTTGCCGACGGCAATGTCCGGCTGGCCGCCGGCGGCGGCCAGCAGGCTTACCGACATCTCGGGCATCGAGGTGCCGATGGCGACAATCGTGAGGCCGATGATGGCCGTCGACACCCGCAGCCGCTGCGCGAGCGAGACGGCGCCGCGCACGAGCAGCTCACCGCCCCCCGTCAGGAGCGCAATCCCGCCTGTGACGGCGAGCACCGCCAGTGGCGAGGTCACGACGACTCTCCGCGTCGCATGGCCGGAAGGTGCGTGGCACGGCTCGCCGACGCTAGGTGCCGTGCGCTATGTTCCCCCCGTCACCAACCGAGACCGACCGTGAGCAGCGCACATCCTCATCTGCGACCGAGCAAGATCGTATGCGTGGGACGGAACTATGCGGAGCACGCGACGGAACTGGGCAACGTCGTGCCCGACCGACCGCTCCTCTTTCTCAAGCCGCCATCGGCACTCGTCGGGCCGGGCGAGTCCATCGTGCTGCCTGCCGAGTCGACCCGCGTGGAGCATGAGGGGGAGATCGGCGTCGTCCTTGGGCGACGGGCGTCTCGGGTGAGGGAGGCCGACGCCCTGGACGCGGTGGCCGGTGTCGTCTGCGTGAACGACGTGACCGCGCGAGACCTCCAGAAGCTGGATGCGCAGTGGACCCGCGCCAAGGGGTTCGACACGTTTTGCCCGGCCGGCCCCGAACCGGTACCGTTGGACGCGCTCGGCGCCTGGCGCGATCTCACCGTCATGTGCCGCGTGAACGGCAGAGAGCGGCAACACGGCCGAGCGAGCGACATGGTCTTCGGCATTCCATTCCTGATCGCGTATATCTCGCACATCATGACGCTGGAGGCAGGCGATCTCATCGCGAGCGGCAGCCCGTCGGGTGTGGGACCGCTCGAACCGGGGGACGTCGTGGAGGTGGAGATCCCCGGCGTCGGCGTGTTGCGCAACCCGGTCGAGATGCGACCCACCTAGCTTCAGGAGTGTGCGGTCTCCCGCTGAGCGGCCTCCCACCCGATCATCGCCTGCTTCCGCTCGGCCCCCCAGCGGTACTCCCCGAAACGGCCGGACTGACGGATCACCCGATGGCACGGAATCAGGAATGCCACCGGATTGCCCGCGACCGCCGAGGCGACGGCGCGATGGGCCCGTGGCCGCGCGACGGCACTGGCGAGGTCGGCGTACGAGACCAGGCTGCCCGGCGGGATGCGCAACAGTGCCTCCCAGACCTTGATCTGGAAGTTCGTGCCGCGAAGATCGAGCATGAGCCGCTCGACCGCCCCGCTTGGCCGAAAGATGCATCGGGCGGTAGCGGCGACGCGGCGCGGCGCCCGTCGCAGCACGGCGCCCGGCCATGTGGCTCGGAAGTCCGCGAGAACTGCCCGACGCTGCCCCGCATCGAGAAACGCGAGCCCACAAATGCCGCGCTGGGTGAGCGCGAGAAAACCGTCGCCAAACGGGGTATCGACGAACCCGTACTCGATCACGATGCCGGTCCCACGGCTCTTGAACTCGCCCGGCGTCACGGCGTCAAAGGTGACGAACAGATCGTGCAACCGACCCGGGCCCGACAGCCCGGCATCGTAGGCTGACTCGAGCACGCTGCGGCCCTCACGGAGCGCTTCGCGGGCGCTCCCGATCGTGAGGAACTGCAGGAACCGTTTCGGAGACACGCCTGCCCACCGCCGGAACAGGCGCTGGAAGTGACACGGGCTCAGCCCCGTGGCCGCGGCGACCGTCTCCAGGGACGGTTGCACTCGGCTGTGCTGCTCGAGGTACCGGATGGCGCGCGTGACGCGCTCGGCATCTGCTGTCGTCATGATCGGCCGACTCGTCTGCGGTGAGGCTGCAACGTCGCGCACGATGGCACCGCGGACAACCCGATTCTTGCGTGTCTCACATTCCGCTCATGGTGCCGCGGTCTGGAAAGCCTCGAGCTCTGCCGTGAACAGCGAGAGGGGATCGAACGAGACCGACCCATAGCGCGCAGTCCAGTGCAGATGCGGCCCGGTGACGCGCCCCGTCGCCCCGACCCGGCCCAGCAGCTGCCCAGTCTCGACGGTATCGCCCTGGGTGACGGCGATCTCGCTCAGGTGCATGTACACCGTGATCAGGCCCGCACCGTGATCGAGATACACCACCCGTCCGGCGTAGTAGAAGTCGCCCGTAAGGGCGACCACACCGCGGTTGGGTGCCCGCACCGGCGTACCCGTGATGCCACTCAGATCCGTCCCCATGTGGCGGCTCTGCACGACGCCGTTGAACTCGCGGCCCTTGCCGAACGGGCTCGTAACCCGACCGTCCACCGGGACCGCGAACGTACCCTGCCACAGCCGCCGCGTCGCGTGCGTGCGTCGTGAGACCTCCCCGGCCCGCGCGCGCTCCTCGGCGATTCTGATCCGTAAGGCGGAGTCGGGTGGGGAGACGTACTGCGGCGCGACCGACAGTCGCTCGACAGTGAACTCGCCCTCGGTCACCGGGATACGGACCGTACGGTCCTGTCCTTCTCCGGGTGGGCCGAGCTCGAGCAAGAGGGGGATCGTCGTCGTCGCCGAGACGGGAATGGCGCCGATCGCGCGGTACAATCCACGGTTGGTACGCTCGAAGTGCAGCTGTTGCCCGGCGAGGTGTCCGCGAACCGGCGGAATCGAGTCCCCGACAGTGGGCACGTCCGAGAACAGGACGACGATCTGCACAGCCGAGCCTTGGCGCGGTTGTTGGGGGGTCCACGAGATGGTGACCGGTGTGTCCTGCTGCGCGGCGGCCGGCGATGCCACGGCGACCGCAACGAGTGCGGTGCAGACGGTGCGGCTGAGTAGGAGACGCATGGTCCGGAAGATAATGCCGGCTGGGTCGTCCTCGTGCAGACGGCGCATGATGCGATCGCCCACCGTGGCATCGCTCGACAAGATCCGTCGCGTCGCCCAGACGCACCTCCTGCACGCTCGCGGTCGCGCCGTCGCACTTTAGGTCGCTTGAGACGATCCGCGAGCGCCGGTAGGTTTGCCATGCGATCCCGCCAACCGGTCCCGTACCGCTACTCCGGAGCCGATGCGATGCGCTACAGCACTGCGCTGTCCCTGGCCCTCACGCTCGTCGCCACGGCGGCGGTAGCCCAGGACAAGCCGGCACTCGATCACGCCGCGTATGAGGAGTGGCACACGATCGAGGACGCGGCGTTGTCCGGTGACGGTGCATGGCTCCTGTACCGGCTCACGCCGCAGGACGGTGATCCCGAGTTACGCGTGCGGAGTGTCACGATGCAATCGGAGCACGTAATCAGGGGCGTGGACGCGGCCCAATTCACGCCTGATGCCCGTTTCGTCGTCATGACGATCCGCCCGGCGCTCGACTCGGTGCGTGCGGCCCGTCGTGCCAAGCACGAGGACGATGAGCTCCCGAAGGACACCCTCGGCATTATCGATCTCGCCAGCGGCGACGTCGTTCGGTTGGGCGGTGTCGAGTCGTTCGCGGTTCCGACCGAAGGCGGTGAGTGGATCGCCTTCCTGCTCGAGGCGGCCGACGATACAAGTGAGGCGCACGGGAGCGCGGCGGATGCGCAGGTCGAAGTACCGACCGAGAATGGGAACGAGCTGGTCCTGTACCACCCCGCGGAGAAGCGCGAGCGCCGCGTGGAGGGTGTCACGGCATACGAACTGGCAGAATCCGGCAGACGGGTGGCATACGCGGTGAGCGGTGGCGACTCGGCGAGCCACGGTGTCTGGCTCGTGGCACCGGGGGAGGATGAAGCGGTGCACGTGCTGGCAGGATCCGGCGACTACCGCTCCTTCGCGTTCGACGATGCGGGGGAGCAGCTCGCGTTCCTCGCCTCCACAGACGACGAAAAGCCGAAGCGGTGGGCGGTGCATCGCTGGCGGGACGGCGACGCCACGGCCCGGATCGTCGTTCCGGTGGAGGGACGCACCGGCATGCCCGACGGCTGGGTGGTGAGTGGTGATCGGCCACCCGCATTCTCGCCGAACGGCACTCGGCTGTTCTTCGGCACGACGCCTGCGCCGCCTCGGGAGAACGCCGACAGCCTGACGGACGACGAGCGGGTCGTTGTCGATGTCTGGCACTGGCGAGATCCCTACCTTCAGCCCCAGCAGCAGGAGCGACTCGACGAGGAACGCGAGCGAAGCTATCTCGCCGTCCTCGAACTACGCCGCGACCGACTGATCCAGTTGGCCTCGGAGGATTTGCCCGACGTCGCGCTCGGACGTGACGGCGACGCGGACGTTGCGCTCGGCGAGTCCGGTCTCGCCTACCGGATACGGACCTCATGGGATACGCCCAGATATCGTGATGTCTACCTGGTCGACCTGCGCACTGGTGCACGGGAGCTCCTGCTTCAGGAAACGCAG
>JBDHDN010000206.1:0-6977 GCA_039591485.1 Gemmatimonadota bacterium | reverse complement strand
CGGATACCAGAGGGACTCTGTGGACACTGCCGGGGGGCTGCTAGCCAGCGGCGTGGTCAGCCGCGAAGGGGCTGCGGCTTGGCACCGTAGACAGCGAGACCGATCGCTGTCCGGGTGTTGGCCTCGGGCAGCCGAGCGGAGGCTCGAGGGACCGCGGCATCGAGCGAAGCGCTCCACGGTCCCTCGATCATCCGTGCGGTTCCAACACCCGCAATGGACCGGGCTCCGCCTCTATCGTGAGCCCGACCGCCGACGTACCTCCGTCACGTCGCCGTACATCGTGTACGCCTCGCCGTACACCAGCACCGCGGTGATCTCGCCGCCGGTGCGCGATTCGCCACGACGGGCATCCACGCGCTCATCCGTCGTACGCCGCCAGCGTTGCCCGGTAGGCCTCGGGGTGCCCGATGTCGTACCGCTGGCCGTTCACCACGATCCCTGAGAACCCCTCTTCCTTGCGGACGCGCTCGAGGCACGAGGTCAACTGGAACTCCCCGCGCTCGCGGACGTCCATGTGGATGTTTTCTTCGAGGAACCGAAAGATGCTGGGGGTGAGCACGTACTGGCCGAACACGGTCAGGAAGGTCTCGTCGTCGAGTCCCTCGACGCGCAGGTGCCTGCGTGCGTATTCGTCGTCGGGTTTCTCGCTGAACTCCGTGATCTCGAGGATCTCACCTCCCTGTGTCCACACGCCCGATACGCAGCCAAAGCGGCGGACATGGCTTGCCGGTGTCTTCATGAGTCCCAGCACGCTGCGGCGTTCCTGGTCGTAGGCCCGGAGGATCTGTGCGCTACAGGACGTATCGTTGCCCGACGAGTACAGGTGGTCCCCGAGTAGGAGGAGGAAGGGCTCATCGCCGACCCATGCGGCGGCGCAGTGCACGGCGTGGCCGAATCCATGCTGCTTGTCCTGAGGCAGGAACGTGATTCGTCGCCCAACGTCCATCAGGTAATCGCTGTAGCGTTGATCGTCCTGCGACAGCTTGTTGTAGTGCTGGATCGGCAGGGGCGTGCGGAAGACCTCCTCGAACAGTCGCTGATCCTCGCGCTGCACGACGATGCACACCTGCTCGATGCCTGCACTGAGTGCTTCCTCGACGATTGCCAGAATCACGGGCTTTGCCCGCCCGGAGGCATCCACGATCGGGAAGAGCTCCTTCTTCACGGCCTTGGTGGCAGGGAACAGGCGCGTACCGTACCCCGCGGCGGGTATGACGGCCTTGCGAACCCGCAGGCCGGACTGAAGTGTGAGGTGGAGGCACTTCATGCCCAGCTCCCCCTCGATGATCCGGATGGCCGCCTCGCGGCATTCGGCGTCGCGCGCGATGAGCTGTGCGGAGCCATCGCCCTGCGACCCGACGCCCTTCCCGCCGTACACGAACGGCGCCAACCTGTCGTACGACAGCAGTCGGTGCAGCAACGGGGCGGTGAGCTGTGCCGGGCACGCCGGGGCGACGAGCGTGTCGAATTGCTGCTGTGCTTCGGTCATCAGTTCTCCGAGCATTCGCGCGTCGCCTGCGGACAGCGCGTCCCGAGCACGCTGCACGATGGAGCGGTTGATCGGGCCGAGGTACTCGTGCACTCCCCGCGCGACGTCGTTCTCCGCGAACGGGTAGCAGTGGTTGAGTTGGTTGAGGATCTCCCGGGTATCCTTGCTGGCGCAGAGGTCCACGATGATGAAGTGGAGATCGCACGGCACCGACACTTCCCGGACGTCCATACGCTCGCCGTCGAAGGTCATGAGAATCGGGCGGTTGCCGTACGCGCACCCCTGATCGAGCCGTCCGCACCTGGAGGGCGTGGTGATCTCGCCGGCGTAGGCCAGCTCCATCTCGCCCCGGACCGTCAGCTTGAGGTCGTACGTTCGGTTGAATGCCCGCGCCACCAGTACGCACACCGCCGCGCTCGACGACAACCCCTTCTTGATCGGGAGGTCGGAGCGCGTGTTGTCGATCTCCAGGCCTTGCACGCGATACTGGGTCAGGGCCTGGTAGGCGACGCCGGCGGCATAGCTGAAGAAGCCCCCCCGCTGTGCCTCGGCGAGCAACGCCTGCGGTTCCATTGGGACTTCGTACGGGCCCTGCCGAGTCCCGTCCTCGAGGGCGGCGGTGAAGACGAGCTTGGTGGGATGCGGCTTGACCGACGCGTACAGCCCCTGGTTGGTGCCAGCGATAAGGGCGAGACCGGGTTCGATGGCGGCGTTGATCCGGCGGTACCCGCCCGCCCAATCGCTGTGCTCGCCAAACAGGCAGATCCGTCCGGGAACGAAGAGCTCCATGGCGTAACGACGCCTCCGCGCGGTGCAGGAGATGCGGATAAGATAGTCCGGGCGGACCCTGGCGGACCGCGACCACGACTACTCCACGGCCGCCTGCCGTGGCAGTCGCCTTCGATCGCTATCTACGCGCCGACCGTCCCACGGCCTCCGTCACGTCGAAGTACATCGTGTGTGTCTCGCCGTCCACGTCGACCACGGTGATCTCGTCGATCGTCCGGTCGCCTACCGTCCGGCGGTCCTGCGACTCCATCTGCCACTCGAGGTCGGGCTCGCCGAGCCGCATCGAGATCCAGATCGTCTCGGCCCAGCGTGACGGCGAGCCGTCGGCGCCGCCGCGGAGCACGGCGGGGTCGTCGAGCGACTCCCCGGAGCCACCCGCGAACCAGAACCCGTCCGCCTGAGACGCCTCCCGCGCCTGCCGCCAGCGGGCGCTGAGGGTGTCCATGAACACCTGATCCTGCACGTCGCCGGTGGGCACGACGAGCACCAGTCCGTCCCCGTTCGAGCGGGCGACGATAATGGTCGAGAGCGGCTCGGCCATCCCGTCCCGATACGCCGCGGCGTCCAGGATCTCGTCGTAGCGTGCCGTGAAATGCAGCAGCGTGTCCAGGTCGTAGACGTACGACACGATCCGCTGATCGGTGAGCACGCTGCCGTGCGCGAGGATCGTGACCGGGCCGTTCGAGAAGAACAGGACGACCTCCTCGTCGGAGTCGATGAGTTCCGCGTCCACCAGCGCCGAGCGGTGCGACGCCGGCAGGTCGGCTCCGCGCACCACGTGCGCCACCGGCGCGAGCGCTGTCTTTTCCGCCACGTCGCGTCCGGCCCAGAACAGGGCGAGTCCAGGGATCGCCGCCGCCGCGGCGAAGCGCCACCAGTCGCCACGCGGCCCCGGCCAGTCGGGATGCAGCCCCTTGCGGGCGATGTAGCGAGTCGCCAGCGCGTCGGCGCCGTGGATCAAGAGGACGGTGAACGCGACCACGAACATGTAGCCGGCGGGGCCGATCGTCGGATCGCTCGCGAGCGCGATCAAGCCCATCCAGGTCAGCGCCGCGATGAACAACTCGAAGGCGGCAAAGCCCCTGTGGCCGAGGTACAGGTCGCCGGCACCGGGCAGGACGAGCGAGAGCCATCCTGCCTTCGTCGGAGACTTGAGCGCGCCGCCGCACTCGGGGCAGGCGCGTGGCCAGTCCGCGACCTCCACGAAGCAGTGCGGACACAGATGCTGTACGTCGCCCCTAAGCGACTTCATCGGGGCGGGGGCACTCGACAGCGCGGCGGTCAATTCGGCCAGTCGCTTGCGCTCCGGTCGGGGGACACCAGCGAACAGCACGTGACCACCGTTGCGGAACGCGATCTTCGTGTAGCCGGTAAAGGTAGATGCCACCTCGGCGACGGCGCTCTCGTCGATCTGCGAGACGAGCTCACCGGGCTTGCCGCGGCGGTTGATCTGGAGCAGGACGATGCGCCGGTCTGTGACGATGATCGCGCGCCGCGCCAGGTAGTAGAGTGCCCAACCGAGCAGGTACCACTCGAGGAACCGCGCCATGACGCCTCGGGTGAGGAACAGCACCCGCTCATCATCCCAGAGAATCTCCTCGAGGGCCGGCGCGAGGCGCTTGAGCAGCTTGAGGCGCTTCTTCGAGAGCGAGCGCTGGCGCCAGCCCGCATCGGAGAAGATCTCGCGGAACACGTACCGCTCGTCCGCCACGTCATCGCGCAGCAGTTCTCGGAAGTCGGCGGCGTTCTGGAGCAGAGTACTCACGGGTGTCTCCCGCGAACTTTTCGCGAGTATGGAGGCCGTGCCTGCGATTGTCCATGACGACGGCGATGCCGGCCGGCCCTCACAGCGCGAGCAGCACCCACCGGCCCCTGTGCTCCCACCGCCCCGCTCCCTGTCCCGCTTCGCCCACCCGTCACCCCTCACCCCTCCCCTTTCCCCTCTGCCCGCTCCCAGTTCCACATTCCTCCTGACCCCACGCTCGGATCCTGCCATGTGCCGCCTCGCGCCCCTCGTCTCGGTTGTTCTCGTGCTGCCGGCGGCCGATGCCACCGCGCAGTCTTCCTGCTGCCCCCTCCTCAGCGCCGACATCGCCGAGCGGTATCGGGTGCGCGCGATCGATGAGCGCTGCTTCACGCACGATGATCTGTGGGATGCGCTGCTGCCGTTCGACGGTGCGGGTGGCGTGTCGCTGGTCGAGGTCGGCCGGTCGCTGCACGGCCGCGCGATCCGGGCGGTCAGCTTTGGCACCGGGCCTACGAGCGTGCTGCTGTGGTCGCGGATGCACGGCGAAGTACGACGACGCGTTCAACCCGCGGGCGTTCGGCGATCTGATCCAGCAGTGGGGCACGAGCACCGTCTTGATCGAGAGCGGTGCACTCCCGGGCGATCCCGAGAAGCAGGTGCTCAGGCGGGTGAACGTCAGGCTGCTACTCACGGCGCTCGAGGCGATCGCGACCAGGTGCTGCGAGCGGGCCGACACGACGGTGTACGACGCTCTGCCGTTCAACGAGCGGGTGGCCGCGGACCTCTCCTCGTGCGCGGGGGCGCGGTCGTGCTCCCGAGCGGCGAAGTGATCGCACTCGACCTCGCGCTATCGTTCGACGACCCGGTAGCGCGCACCGGGCTCACGCTCTGCGACGTGGGTGACCTCGCCAAGCTCGCTGCCCTCGATACGCTCGACGCCACGGGCCGCTATGTACACGTGGCGGCGCCGTCGGCGTTCGATCCGGCTGCGTGGTGGCTGCTCCGCGGAGAGCGGGTGATGATCACGGTCCGTGAGGGGCCGGACGCGACGGCTCCCCTGCATCGACAGCTGCCGGAGCGGCAACAGCCTCCAAGCCCGAATCCCGACAAAATACGTAACTTTAATTACTTCTTCATCTTAGCTGGTACTTTCTGGTGCGCGCAGGCAGCACTAAATGGCCCAATGCAACATTCTCTTGTTGCGTTTGCGCACGGCCACCGGGATCCGGATCACTACCACACGACCTAGCTGTCCTGGACAGGCCTGATTTCAGCTTTCTAAACACGCCACGCATCGACGTTTCTGGCCTCTATCCCCTTGACTGGGCTTGGACGGGCTTCAAATAGCTGTTTACCAGCTGGCAGTGGCTCCACTCGGGCACGGAATTTGTGACGTAGAACACCGTTTTTTTGGGCTGAGTCGCCGCGGAGGCGGCCTGATCCGAGACAATCGACCGCGTTGGCACCCCATCCCTCCCGACGCTGGCGGCGCGGTCCATTACAGGATGCTGATGCAGACTCCCCCGTGATCGGGGTGAGCGACGATCGGTTTCTGGCGGGCACCGTATCTGGCGGACCCGATTGGAGTGTTTGGCAAGGGCAGGACGGTTCGATGACAGGGCGAGCCGGAGTGTCCGCCCGAGCCACAGGTGATTCGCACCCCCCCCGGTCTCGGGCCGACCACGCCAAGGCGGGCCGACGTGCAGGGGGAACAGTAGGGCCACATGTGACCCAGGACAGGGAGGATGCATGAAGCGGCGAGACTTCTCCAAGATCATGGCGGCGGCCGGTGCCGGCGCGATGCTGCCGTGGCGCAAGCTACGTGCAGTGCCGGCAGCGACCGGGCTGAGTGATCCGGCACTCCAGCCCAAGTTTGCCAACCCGGTGCCGGACGCGCTGGCACCCGGCTTCAAGTACGAAGTGCGCAATCCCAACAAGAACAAGTTCAAGGTGGCGATGGGGCCGTCGGTTCAGATGACCGGATTGGTCGGGCCGGATGGCGTCACGCCGGTGCC
The DNA here is from genome assembly GCA_039591485.1 of Gemmatimonadota bacterium. GTDB lineage: Bacteria > Gemmatimonadota > Gemmatimonadetes > Gemmatimonadales > GWC2-71-9 > JAOTVV01. Next base: position 937 of record JBDHDN010000206.1, on the reverse strand, counting down.
GACTCCCGTCTGGGGCTACGGGTACAACAACATCGGCTTCACCTGGCCGGGCCGCACGTTCGAGGTTATGAGCGGCATGCCCGTCGAGGTTACGTGGGAGAACAAGCTGGTCGATCCGGTCACCGGGCTCCCGCTGCCGCACCTGCTGCCGGTGGACACGAGCTTGCACTGGGCGTACTCGCTGCACGGCTACATGGCGAACTCGATCGCCGCGGACGGCGTGCCGGGCGTGGCGCACCTCCACGGGGGGCACACCGACTGGCAGTACGACGGCAATCCCGAGTTCTTCTTCAGCCCGGGATTCGGTGTGGTCGGTCCCCGATGGGTCGAGCGGAAGTACATCTACAAGAACGATCAACCGGCCGGCAACCTGTGGTATCACGACCACGCGCTGGGCATCACGCGCCTCAACGTGTACGCCGGCCTGGCGGGCTTCTACTTCGTCCGCGACGCGGTCGACACGGGGTTGCCCGACAATCCGCTGGGCCTACCGGCCTGGCCGTACGAGAAGGCCTACGCCATCCAGGATCGCATGTTCAAGGCGACCGGCGAGCTGTTCTACTCGGCGTTCCCGGGCGATCCGTTCTACGACGACTTCATCACGGGTGAGGGCGTCGTCCTGCCGCCGGACCTGTTCCCCGGCGGTGGCCCCACCGCGTTGGCCGAGTTCTTCGGCGACCACATGGTCGTGAACGGCGTGATCTGGCCCTTCGAGAACGTCGAGCCGCGCAACTACCGGCTGCACCTGCTCAACGGTACCGACAGTCGCTTCATGGGCTTCCGGTTCCGCCCGGTGCCAGCGGGCGCAACGGATCTGTCGGCTGCTGCCGCCCCGCTGCCGTTCACTGTCATCGGCAGTGATCAGGGGCTGGCGAGTGCTCCCACTACGGTTGACATGCTGGTTGCAGAGCCAGGCAGCCGCTACGACGTCATCGTC
>JBDHDN010000205.1:0-7004 GCA_039591485.1 Gemmatimonadota bacterium | reverse complement strand
TCCCACTCGCTGCTGACGGGGCGTCACGCCTTCCTCGCGTCCGGTGCCAGGCTCGTGAATGCGCATCCGGGTGCGGGACGCGGTGGGCTCGGGTTGCGGCTCTTCCTGGGCCCCCGCAAGGCCAGTGGCGGCCACCAGGAGGGCGATCGCGCCGATCAGAGAGTGCAGGGCCTTCATCGGGTACTCCTCGCGTTGTCGTACTCGCATCCGCCGGAAACCGGCATCGTCGATAGGTTTGACGCCGTGGCCATGCAGTTGTTAAGCGCCAACGACGCGCGGCCCGTGCCGGATCTCCGGCACGGGCCGCGTGCACTCGGTGGTAGCGAGCCTACTCGGCCGGGCGCCTGCTCCCCATCTCGCGGTCCATCATCAGCATCGCGGGGCCGCCATCACCGGCCAGTTCCAGCTTCGCGATGATGTCGCTCGCCGTGCGCTCCTCCTCCTGCTGCTCTGCGATGAACCACTGGAGCATCAGTTGCACCGGGTAGTTCTTCTCCTTCATCGCCATCTCGTACAGCTTCGTGATCGAAGCTGTGACCTTCCGCTCGTGGGCGAGCGCCTTCTTCATCACATCAAGCGGACTCTTGAAGGTCGCCGCCGGCTTCGCGATCTGCATCAGCTCGGGCTTCTCACCGGCATCGACGAGAAAGTCGAACAGCCGCAGGGCGTGGCTCATCTCCTCCTCGTACTGCATGCGCATCCAGGCGGCGAAGCCGGGTAGGTTCTCGTCGGCGAAGTAGGCGGACATCGACAGGTAGAGGTACGCGGCCCCGAACTCCATGCCGATTTGGTCGTTGATCCCACTGATGACGTTCTTCGCAGGCATGAGCAGCTCCATGAGATGAGCGTAGATTCGTGTGTTGTGCCGGCGCTCAAGATATCCAGCGTTTCAGCACAGAGCCACCGCCGGCTTCCTGCCGGTCGGCAAGTGGGAGACTGGCTATGGAGACCGGATTCTACTAAATAGCACCAAGACACTCGGGATGGCTACTGCGCCAACCCTCGGCTCCGCCGTCGCCCTCGCGGGGCAGGCGGCATCAGATTGGACCGACCGCCCATGACCACTTCCGACCGACCCAGTGCACCCGATGCCCGCGGGGTACTCGCCCGTGAGGTGCGCGATTCCGTCGTCATCCGGTTTGCCGGAGACTCCGGCGATGGGATGCAGCTGACCGGCAGCCAGTTCACGCTCGAGGCGGCGCTCGCGGGCAGCGACATCGCGACCTTCCCGGACTACCCGGCCGAGATCCGCGCTCCGGCCGGTACGACCTACGGCGTCTCCGCCTTCCAGATCCACTTCGGCGGCGAGATCGTGACCGCCGGGGACGAGCCGGACGTGCTAGTCGCGCTCAATCCCGCAGCGCTCAAAGTGAACGTGCGCGACATCCGCATTGGTGGGCTCGTGCTGGTCGACACCAGCGCGTTCACCAAGCGCAATCTCGACAAGGCGGGCTTCACCACGAACCCGCTCGAGGGCGACACGCTCGCCCCGTACCAAGTGCTCAGGCTCGATATCTCGCGCCGCACGCTCGAGGCGCTGGAGCCCTTCGCGCTGACGCAGAAGGACGCGCTCAGAAGCCGCAACATGTGGACGCTTGGCCTCATGCTGTGGATGTTCGGCCAGGACCGGCAGGCCACCGCCGACTGGCTCGCGCGGAAGTTCGCAAAGACCCCTGAGCTGGCCCAGGCCAACATCACCGCATTGAACGCCGGATACGCCTTCGGCGAGACGGTGGAGATGCCCTCGGACGTCGTGGGCTACACGGTGGCGAAGTCCGACGTGCCGCCTGGGCTCTATCGCACCGTGACCGGAACGGAGACCACCGCGTGGGGCCTCGTGGCGGGCGCTCGGGCGGCGGGACTCGATCGCATGGTACTCGGAACGTATCCGATCACCCCTGCCAGCCCGCTGTTGCACGTGATGGCGAAGCTCAAGGAGTACGGCGTCGTGACGTTCCAAGCGGAGGACGAGATCGCGGCCGTGTGTGCCGCGATCGGCGCGTCGTACGCCGGCGCACTGGGCGTCACATCCAGCTCCGGACCCGGGATCGCGCTCAAGACGGAGGCCTTGGGGCTCGCCGTCGCCACCGAGTTACCGCTCGTCGTGGTGAACAGCCAGCGCGCCGGCCCGTCCACCGGCATGCCCACCAAGGCGGAGCAGTCCGACCTGTTTCAGGCCGTCTACGGCCGGAATGGCGACGCGCCGATGCCCGTGCTGGCGGCGGCCACGCCGGCCGACGGGTACGAGGTCGCGATCGAGGCCGTGCGGCTCGCCGTGAAGTACATGACGCCCGTCCTGCTGCTGATCGACGGCTACCTGGCGAACGCCGCGGAGCCGTGGCTCATCCCCGATCCTGCCGACCTGCCGAGCTTCCCGGTGCGGTTCCGCACCGACCCGGAGGGATTCCATCCCTTCGCGCGCGATGCCGGCACGCTGGCGCGGCCGTGGGCCATCCCAGGAACGCCCGGGCTCGCACACCGCATCGGGGGGCTCGAGCGCGACTCCGAGTCGGGGCACATCTCGTACGACCCCGACAACCACCAGCGGATGACGGACGCCCGGCTCCAGAAGGTCGCTGGCATCGCCGACGACATCCCCCAGCAGGAGATGCAGGCCGGCTCGCCAGAGGGCGATCTGCTGATCGTCGGGTGGGGCTCGACCTTCGGCCCGATCCATCAGGCGGTCAAGCAGCTCCGCGCCGACGCTCACGCGGTATCGCACGTCCACTTGCGCTACCTGCACCCGTTCCCACGCAACCTCGGCGAGATCCTCCGAGGATTCCGTCACGTGATCGTTCCGGAGATGAACGCGGGCCAGCTCGTGCAGCTGCTGCGCAGCACGTATCTGGTCCCCGCGGAGGGTGTCAACAAGGTGACCGGCAAGCCGTTCAAGGTCGCCGAGCTCGTCGAGGCCGCGCGCTCGCGGCTGGGGGGCTGACATGATCGACTCGACTGCGCTGGTCCAACTCACACCGAAGCACTTCGCCTCCGACCAAGACGTGCGCTGGTGCCCGGGATGTGGCGACTACGCGATTCTGAAGGGCGTGCAAAGAGCCCTCGCCGAGATCGGCACGCCACCCGATCGCACGGTATTCGTGTCGGGGATCGGCTGTGCCGCGCGATTCCCGTATTACGTCTCGACCTACGGCTTCCACACGATCCACGGACGGGCGCCGACCTTCGGCACCGGAATCAAGCTCGCAAACCCGGATCTCGATGTCTGGGTGATCACCGGCGACGGCGACGGACTCAGCATCGGCGGCAACCACATGCTGCACGTGCTGCGGCGCAACGTCGATCTCCAGATCATCCTGTTCAACAACGAGATCTACGGGCTCACCAAGGGCCAGTACTCACCGACATCGAAACGGGGCACCCGCTCCCCGTCGACGCCGCTGGGCTCGGTCGAATCGCCGGTGCTTCCGGCGATGGTCGCGCTGGGCGCGCGCGCACGGTTCGTGGCGCGCACGGTCGACACACAACTCCCACACCTGGTCGAGACCCTCAAGCAGGCGCACGCCCACACGGGTGCGTCGTTCGTCGAGGTGTACCAGAACTGCGTCGTGTTCAACGACGGCGCCCATGCCGCGTTCACCGACAAGACCCGGGCGCCCGACGCGCAGCTGTTCGTGGCTCACGGCACGCCGCTCGCCTTCGGCCGCGACCGCAGCCGCGGATTGCGGCTCAAGCCGGGCAGGCTCGAGCTCGAGATCGTCGACGTGGGCGGCGACGGCGTCGCGGAGAGCGACCTGTTGGTGCACGACGAGCGCAACCGGAGCCTCGCGATGCTCCTCGCACAGATGGAGCCGCCCGAGTTTCCGGTCGCGTTGGGCGTCCTCTACCGCGACCCGCAGCCGAGCTACGAGGCCGCGGTGCTCGAGCAGGCGACGGAGGCGGGGGCGAAACCGTCGCGCGAAGCGGACGTCGGGACGCTGATCAAGGGTGGACGGACCTGGACGGTCGAGTGAAGCAGGAACGGTGAAGCGTGAAGGGGAACGGAACCACGCGACTCGTCACCCTTCGCTCGTCACTTTGCTCGCCATCTCGAGCGCGAGCCTCCGCTTCTCCGGTCCCCGCTCTACCAACAGGTACAGCGCCGGCGTCACGGTGAGCACGAACAGCGTCGAGCTGGCGAGCCCGCCGATCAGCGCGTAGGCAAGCGCATTCCAGATGTTCTCGTCCGCGTACTCGCTCAGCAGGACCAGCGGCAGGAGCCCGAAGATCGTCGTCGTGCTCGTCATGAGGATCGGCCGCACACGCTCGAGCGTCCCCTGGAGGATCGCCTGCCGGAAGGGCAGCGCCACCACGCGCCGCAGATAGTTGATGTGATCCACCAGCAGGATGGCATTGTTGACCACGATCCCGCCCATCATGATGACACCGATGTACGCCTCACGCGTGAAGCTCGCCTTGGCGTAGAAGAACATCAGGAAGACGCCGACGAGGGCCATCGGGACCGTGAGCAGCACGCAGAACGGCTGCCGGATCGACTCGAACAGCGCCGCGGTCACCATGAACACGAGGACGAGCGACACGGTCAGCACGAGCACGAGCTGGCCCTGCTCCTCGGTGGACCAGTTCCACGACTGCTCGCCCTCGATCTCGTAACCTTCCGGTAGGCGGGTCGCCCCGATCACTGCGTCGCGCGTGCGATCACCGAGTTTCGTCGGGCCGCGGAACTCGTAGCTCACGAACCGCTGGTACTGCTGGTTCTCGCGCACGATGCGGGTGAGCACGTCGCGCTCGCTGAGCTCCGCCACGTCGGTCAGGCGCACCCCTTGCTCCGACGGCGTCTGGATCAACAGCTCCTGAAGCTGATGGACGTCCACGTCTTCGTTCCCCGCGATCTTGACGTCGAAGCGCACCTCCTCACCCGCCACGCGGATGCTCCCCTGGCGCACCTGCCCCCACACCGCCGCGGCCACCTGGTACACGACGTCTTGCGCCGTGAGCCCGTGTAATCCCAACCGCTCGCGGTCGAGCCGGAGCACGAACTCGCTCGCCTTGTCACGCGTGTACCATCCGCCGGCGGAGTTGACGTCCACGTCCTGGATGCGGGAGAAGCGCCTGAGCCGTCGGCCGAGGTCTTCGGCGATGTCGCGCACGGTCTCGTAGTTGAACCCCAGGATCTTGATCGAGTAGTTGGGTGCACCCCCGCCGCCGCCGTAGAACGACGGCCCGTACCCGTACACGCGCACTTCCGCCCCGCCGAACAGGTTGGAGTAGGCCATCATCTGTTCCTTGATGGCAACCGGGATCCACGTGGTCTCGAGCGAGTCGGGGAAGGTTGCCTCGATCCGCGCGAACTGCGGCTGCACCCGCGTGACGAATTGCTCCACCTCGGGCGTCTGCCGGAGCTTGGTCTCGAAGTACCGCGCCAGCTCGTCGGTGCGCTCGAGCTCCGCACCTCTTGGCAGCCGGATGATCACGTCGATGTACGTCTGCTGGCCCCACCACGAGCGCCACAGCACTCCGCGCGTCACGTACTTGTCGAACAAGTGCCAGGACCCGGCGAGCACCGCCGCCGCAACGAGCACCGTGACCACCGGAAACCGCAGCGTGCCACCCAGCAACCACTCGTACACGCGCACGTAGATGGGCGACCGGAGCTGGGCCCGTGCGCTGCCGGGCCCGGCACCGCGGCGCACACTGCCCAGCACTTTCGCCGCCAGCGCCGGAATGAACGTGAACGCAACGAACAGGCTCGCCACGAGGCTCAGCCCGACGACGATGGCCAGCGGCACGTAGTAGATGCGCAATTCGCCCTGGAGATAGACGAACGGGATGAACACGATGATCGTGGTCAGCGTCGCCGCGAGGATCGGCAGCACCACCTGCCTCGCGCCTCGCTCGGCGGCCCCGGCGGGGCTCGGCGCCTCGACGTCGGCTCCCTCGCCCTCGCGCACCTTCCGGTAGATGTTCTCCAGCACGACGATGGCGTTGTCGACGATGAGGCCGAATCCCATCGCGAGACCCATCAGCGTCAGGACGTTGAGGGTGAACCCGCCGAAGTAGATCAAGTTGAGCGCGATCAGGATGGAGAACGCGATCGTCGCGAAGACGATCCCCGCCGAGCGGAACGAGCGCAGGAACCCCAGGAGCACCAGGAAGATCACTCCCGCGGCGATGAGGGCTCGGTAGCGGAGGTCGGTGAGTTGAAGCCGGATTGCCTCGCTCTCGTCCTCGTCGAGGATGAGGCGCACGCCGGTCGGGTGCACGGGCGCCAGGCCCTCGAGCCTGCCCTTCACCCGATCGGCCAGGTCGACCGTGTTGACGCCGACCTCCTTGTGCACCTCGAATGACACCGCGGGCTGCCCGTCGATGCGGTAGTAGCTCTGTGCCTCCTCGTACGTGTCGTGCACGGTGGCGACGTCGCGCACCCGCACGATGCGACCGCGGTCGATCAGCAGCGGCGCCTGGCGCATCTCGGCGGCGGACTCGGTGCGGTGACGGATGGCGATCGTCCGCTCGAGCCCTCCCACCGCCACGATCCCGGCCTCACTCACGTACTCCAGCTCGGAGATCTTCTGCCACACGCGGCCGGCGTCGAGGCCGAGCGCGTTGACCTTCTCCTCGTTGAGCGAGATCTCCACCAGCCGGTCGCGACCTCCGCTCACCTCCACCCCGGCGACCCCGTCCACCAGGAGCAGCTCCGGCACCACGTCGTCGTCCACGTGCGCCCGGAGTGCCTCGAGCGTGTAGGGACCCGTCAGCGTGTACCGCAGGAACGCCCGCTGCTGCTGGCGGAACTCCTCGGGCACGTAGGGCTGGATGGTGGGTGCCGGGACCTCGGGAGGCAGCTCCTCGTCGAGCGCGGCGAGCCGCTCGGAGAGATCGAGCCTGGCGAAATCCATGTCGGTGTTGCGCGCGAACTCGACCGTGATGTTGGCCTGGGCGACTCCATACCGCCCGTTCGACACGGAATCGATCCGCTCGACACTGCGCACCTGCTGCACGGCCGCCTCGAGCGGAGCGGTGACGAACGCCTCGAGCGCCTCGGGTGA
>JBDHDN010000204.1:0-7044 GCA_039591485.1 Gemmatimonadota bacterium | reverse complement strand
CAGGCCCGCGAACAACTGGATGTTCTCCTCGACGGTGAGATCACCGTACAGCGAAAACGCCTGCGACATGTAACCGATGCTGCGCTTGACCGCCGAGGCCTCGCTTGCGACATCGTGCCCCGCAACGGTTGCGGATCCATCCGAAGGATGCAGCAAACCCGTGAGCATCTTGATCGTGGTGGTCTTGCCAGCGCCATTCGGACCGAGAAAGCCGAAGATCTCCCCGGCCTGAACGGCGAACGAGACGTCGTCGACGGCGACGAACGCGCCAAAGCGCTTGGAGAGCGAGCGGGCGAGGACTGCTTCAGTCGGCATGGCGTCCGGACGCCGTGACGAGATCGATGAAAGCGTCCTCCAAGGTGGGCTCTGCGGCCTCCTCCTGCTTGATCGCGATGCCGGCGGCAGCGGCGTCCCTGAGTACCCGAGGCCAATCCCGGTCGACGTGGTCGACCGTGGCGTGGATGACGTCGCCGAAAAGCACGGCCTGCGTAACGGCCTGGTGCCGGTCGAGGAACTGGCGTGCACGGCGTGGGTCGTCCGCACGGACCGACCGAATGCGTCCGCTCAGGCGCCGCTGGAGTGCGTCAGGGGTGTCGAGCGTGATCAGCCGGCCATCGTGCAGCAGGGCCACGCGGTCGCAGCGCTCGGCCTCGTCGAGGTACGCGGTCGCGACAAGGACCGTGATGCCGGTCGCCACCATGTCGTGTACGATGAGCCAAAGATCGCGCCGGGAGATCGGATCGACGCCGAACGTCGGCTCATCGAGCAGCATGATGTCCGGTTCGTGGATCAAGGCGCAGCACAATCCCAGCTTCTGCTTCATGCCACCCGACAACTGCCCGGCCAGGCGATGCTCGAATGGACCGAGCCCCGAGAATCCGTACAGACGCTCCAGTCGTGTGGGCCGGTCGGCCTTGGGCACGAGGAAGAGATCGGCGTAAAACTCGATGTTCTCGCGTACCGTCAGGTCGCTGTACAGTCCGAACCGCTGCGACATGTACGCGATGTGTCGCTTGACGCCCTCGGGGTCGCGAGCCACGCTGACGTCGGCGATCCGCGCATCCCCGGCGGTCGGACGCAGCACGCCCGCGAGCATACGCAGCGTGGTCGTCTTGCCCGCCCCGTCGGGACCGACGATCCCGAACAGCTCCCCGCGCGGCACCTGGAACGTGACACCGCTGACCGCCTCGATCGATCCGAAGCGTCGCGAGAGGCCATCCACATCGACCGCGAGGCCGAGCGCCATCAGCGAACTCCGGCGGCAAGGCGCACATCGGCCGGCAACCCCGGCTTGAGGTCGAACGTGCTGTCCGCCTCGATCTGCACCTTGACCCGGTACACGAGCTTCACTCGCTCCGCGGTGGTCTGCACGTTCCGGGGTGTGAACTCCGCCTCGTTGGCGATGAACACGATGCGGCCCGGATAGGTCCGCTCGGGATAGGCATCGGCCGAGATTTCAGCGGCACCGCCGAGGGCCAGTCGGCCCACGTCGTCCTCACGCACGTAGATGCGGATCCATCGATCGCCCGGGTCCATGACGCTCAGAACGGGTGCGCCCGCCGGCGCGCTTTCGCCTGGCTCACGATGGCGAACCGTCACCACGCCGTCGAACGGAGCGCGGACCACGGCGTGCTCGAGTGCGGCGTCGAGTTGGTCCACGATCGCTTCGGTCTGAGCGAGCTGACTCCGCTGGGCGGCGATCTGCTCGATCCGTGGTCCTCTTTCCAGTACCCGAAGCGCCTCCTGGGTTCGCTCGTACTCAGATTCCGCCAGGGTGAGCGCGGTCGCCGCATCGTCGAGCCGCTGTCGGCTGATCGCTCCTCCTTCGTACAGCCGCCGCGCTCGCTCCAGGTCGCGTTCCGCGTCCCGCAACCGCTGTTCGGCTGCCCGCACGAAGGTCCGCCCCTGGGCGATCTCCTCCTCGCGGAAGCCACGCTCCAGCTCTGTCAGGCGGGCCTTGGCCGCAGCCGCCTGGGCCGTGGCGGCGTCGCGTTGCGCGAGGAGCTCGCGACGGTCGAGCCACGCCAGCTCAGCGCCGCGACTCACCTCGTCCCCCTCACGGACGGCGATGCGATCGATGCGGCCCGGAAGCTGGAAACCGAGATCGGCCTCGGTTGCCTCGACGGTGCCGGATGCCTCGACCAGGTTGTCGTTCCCATCGCCACGCAGGAGGAAGAACGCGATTGCTGCCCCGGCGAGCAGCGCAGGAATCACCAGAAAGGGTCGCCGGCGTTTGTTCATGGGGTCGTCTCCAGGGTGCGGGACAACCAGTCCATCGAGAGGTCGCCCGTCGTGTTGGCCAGCTCGAGTTGGGCGAGCAACTCACCGTACTCTGCCTGCACCAGAGCGGCGCGCGCCCGGTGGAGGTCGGCTTCGGCCCGCAGAAAGTCCGTCTGTGTACCTGTACCGGTCTCGAGTGCCAGCCGCTCGATCCGCGTCACCTCGGTCAGGTGTCGGACCGCCGCGGCGACCGCCTCGGCCCGAGCACGCTGCTCGCGCGAGGCCGTCAGTGCGTAGTCCAGTCGCTCACGGGTCGTGAGCTCCACCAGGGCGAGCCGCTCCCGGGCACGCACGGCCTGCGCTGTCGCACCCGCCACCGCACCTGATCGGTCGCCACCGGTGAAGAGCGGATAGGAAACGCGGACCCCTACCTGCCATTCCAGCTGAACGTTACCGTCGGGGATCGCCCAGAGTCCGTACCCGCCGAACCCTTCCAACCGCGGCCACCACGTCGCAGACGCTGCCCGTCTCGCCCACTCGGCGGATTCGGCCGCATGCCGGGCCTCGATCACGGTGGCGTTCGCGGAATCGAGGCGCTCGACCAGGGTTGTCCGCGCCGGAAGCGGGGGCGTGGCCAGGCGGACTGGCGCCAGGCGACTCGCGCGGACGGCGGACGGTGCCAGCCCGAGCATCCGTGCGAGCGATCGCTCAGCCGCGTCCAGGGTCGCCGCCGTCGTGATCCGCTCGGCATCGGCCTGCGCCAATGCCGCCTGGACCCGCAGCCGCTCGACCTCGGCGGCCTGGCCTTGCTCGAGCAGTTGACGCACCCGCGTCCGCTCGGCGTCGAGTGCTACGAGGTGCTCATCGAGTGCCGCGAGAACCTCCGCCGTCGACAGCACCCCGAGGTAGCCGCGGGTAACGTCGATGATGAGCTGTGTCGTGGCCGCCACTCTGCTCGCGGCGGCCTGCTCAGTCCGGGCACGACTGCTCCGGATTCGTGCCGTGCGCCCGCCTCCGTCGAACAGCTTCCAGCCGAGATCGACCCCTCCTTGAATGAGAGTGCGGTCGAAGATCGGCAACACTTCCGCGGACAGCTCATGTAGTGGGTACGCGATCATCGGCTCTTGGTGCTGTGTCAGCGAGGCCCGCAGCGAGAGCTGCGGCAGCCAGTCGGCGCGTGCTCGCGTCAGATCGGCTCCCGCGGCATCGTAGTCGGCCTCTGCCACGCGAAGCGAGGGATGGCTGCCGATCGCCCGTGCCAGCGCCTCGATGAGGGTGAGGACTGAATCTGGTGCATCGGCCTGCTGGGCCGACACACCGGACGGAACCGCACCCGAACACGCGAGCAGCAGGGCGCCGACGCGCAGGGCCGATCGACGGGGCATCATGAGCTCTCCAAGGTGTTGCGGTGGGGCGCGAGTCCGCTCCGGACGAACCGTACGTGGCTCTCGATCATCTCCGAGCGCGTTCGGACATCCTCCTGATCGATGCCGATCGCCTGCTGTAGCGCACGGCGCACGACGGCCATCCAGATGGGTTGTGCGATGATGCTGAGGGCCAAGAGCCGAGGATCGCCCTGCCGGACCGAGCCGTCACGCTGTCCGTCGGCAATCATGCCGACCAGGGCCGCATGGTTGGCCCCGAGGGTATCCAGGACCGTCTGAGGCATTGGGCGGGCACTGGCGAGCTGCTGCACCATGAAGCGCGGCAGGTCAGGGTGCTCCCGCAGGTGCTCGAACAGCTCCCGCACGGACAGCTCGATGCGGTCGAGCGGTGGCACGTCACGGGCGGCGACCCTGGCGATTCGCTCGCGCAGTGGAGTGGCGAGCGACTCCGCCACTGCGTCATAGAGCGCCTCCTTGGAACCGAAGTGATATGTGACGGCTCCAAGGTTCGCGCCGGCTCGGGCCGTCAGCGCACGCATCGACGTAGCAGCGAAGCCATTCTCCGCGAACATGGCCTGGGCAACATCGAGCAGTGCTTGTGCAGTTCCTCGGGATTGAGACATACGTATGAATATAATCAAACGTATGTATTAGCAGGGGCATTCGGTAAGCTGTTGTCCAGATGACTCTTACCGCTTGGCCGAGGGCGTGTTAGCGGCGTCGCAGCCAGGTTTCGGGGTCGAGTGCGATCCCTCCCTGCCCGCGGATCTGGAACTCGATATGGGGGCCATCGTCCGACCCCGCTCCGCCAGACAGGCCGACCACCTGCCGAGGTGCGACGGGCGCGTCCACGCCGACATCGATGCGGGAAAGGTAGAGGTAGAGCGTGTAGTAGCCGCCACCGTGGTCCAGCAGGACCGTCGGGCCGTAGGTACCGAAGGGCCCCGCGTGCTGTACGACGCCCGCCGCGACCGAGCGGACGGGGGTGCCGATCGGCACGGCGATGCCGACCCCGTGCTGCCGGATGGCGGTGTTGTCGGGACCGGCTTGGCGTCCGAACCGATAGAGGACCCGGCCGTCGACCGGCCACTCAAGTGTGCCGATGTTCGCCTCGGTGATCGAGCCGGCGGTCACCGGGTTGCGGGCGCGCTCGCGTTCCAACGCCGTGATGATGTCGGTGAGGCGCTGCTCGTCGCGGGCGAGTGCCGTCAGCCGTTCGGCTGCGGCGTCGGCGGAGGCGCGCGTGTTCTGCAGTGCCCGTTGGCGCCGCTGCTCCAATGAGACGTAGCGACTCAGTTCACGCTCCCGGTCGCTCCGCTGGCGATCCAGCTCGCCGTAGACGGTCACCAGCTCGCGCCGCCGCTGTCCGACGCGGTCGCGCAGCTCCGCGATCTCCTGCGTCAGCGCCCGGTCCTGCCGGCTGACTAGATAGAGGTACTTGTAGCGGTTGAGCAGGTCACCGAAGCTCTCGGCCGCAAGCAGCACCTCGAAGACCCAGAGGGGACCGCGCTTGTAGATCTCCACCAGCCTGGCCTCGAGGATCGCCTGTTTCTCCGCCAGCGCGTCCTGCGTCATCATGAGCTCGAACGTCACCGTATCGAGCTCGGACGTCAGCGACCCGATCTGGCGGTCCAGTTCATTTACGATCCGGCCCGTCACAGCCTTCTGGCGCTCGAGGTTCTCGAGCTCGGTGCCGATGGTCTGGGCCTGCCCGCGGAGCCGGTTGATCTCGCCCTCGATCTGCCTGCGCTCCTCGCGGATCTGTTCGAGCCGCTGCTGATTCTCACGGATCTGGCGGGTGACGCTGGTCCGCTCTTGGGCGCCGGCCGTCGGCGCGACGGCGACGGTCAGAAGCGCGAGCGTGAGAACGGCCTTGCCGCTCACAGGGGTGGCAGGTGGCGGTTCACACTGGTTGCGCTAGCCACGAACCCGAGCACCGTGCCGATCAGCAGAAACAACAGCATCTGGCCGGCAGAGAAGAACGTCGCTGTGAACAGCGAGCGGGAGACGGCGAGATAGGCCGCGTAGTCCAGTCCGATCGCAAGCAGCCCGCCGAGTACACCCTTGATTGCGCCGTCGAGGAGAAACGGGCGGCGGATGAAGCCGTCGGTGGCACCGACGAGCCGCATAATCTGAATCTCACGGTTGCGCGCCAGCACCGTCATCCGAATGGTGGTGCCGATGATGATCACGGCCGCCGCGGCGACGGCGACCCCAATGACGAATCCGACGGCCGCGGCGATGTCGCGCAGGCGATCGAGTCTCTCGACCCAGTCGCCGCCGTAGCGCACGTCTTCCGCAAAGCGGAATCCCGTCAGTCGCTCGGCGACCGTGGCGACGTGCTCGGCATCTCGGTAGCCTTGCGCGAGCCGAATCTCCAACGACGCGGGCAGCGGGTTGTCGGTCAGATCGGCGAACACTCCCTGGAACTCCGCCAGGTCACTCCGAGCCCGCTCGAGCGCCTGCTCCTCCGTCACGTACGTGACGCTTTCGACCTCCGGAAAGGCCTGGATATCCCCGATCGCGACGGTGACGACGTCCACGGGAGTGCCCCGTTGCAGATACATCACCACTTCCACACGCTCGGCCACACCGCTCAGTGCCTGGCGGAGGTTCAAGGCGACCAGGCTGAACAGACCGAGGACGAACAGCGCGAACCCGATCGTCGTCACGGCGAGTCCGGAGAGGAGCGGCGCGCGCCGGAACGACAACAGAGCCTCGCGCAGCGTGAGTCTCATCGTTCCTCCAGCAGCGGATCGTGTGGCTCTGCGCCAGAGTCATACACCAGCGCGCCCTCCTTCAGTTCGACCGTCCGATAGCTGGTCTGACGAACCAAGTCGAGGTCGTGCGTGGCCATGAGAACGCCGGTGCCGGTCGCATTGATGTCACGGAGCAACTGGAACACGCCTCGAGTTGCCCGCTCGTCGAGGTTGCCCGTCGGTTCGTCCGCGAGAATAACCAGCGGGTCGTTCACCAGGGCCCTGGCAATCGCCACCCGCTGCTGCTCGCCACCCGACATCTCACGCGGGAACGCGTGCGCCTTGGCGGCCAGGCCCACCTGCGTCAACACGCGCATGACCTTGGGCGCGATCGCGGAGCGACGCGTGCCCGTGACCTCGAGCGCGAATGCGACATTCTCCTCGGCCGTGCGGTCATCGAGCAGCCGAAAGTCCTGGAAGACGATCCCCAGGCGACGCCTGAGCCGCGGAATGTCCTTTCGCTTCAACTCGGACGTACGCATTCCGGACACGATCACCGAGCCACCCGTCGGGAGGTCGTCGGCGTAGATCATCCGGAGGATCGTGGACTTGCCGGCACCCGAGTGGCCGGTGAAGAACACGAACTCGCCCTTGCCCACCTGAAACGTGACGTCCTTGAGGGCGAGCGACTTGGGAAAAGCCTTGAAGACTTGCTGAAATCGTATCACGAGCTAGAGGTC
>JBDHDN010000203.1:0-11686 GCA_039591485.1 Gemmatimonadota bacterium | reverse complement strand
AGCAGAACGGGCAGTCCTTCTTGTCCGGCGGGGGCGGGGCGGCCTCCTCCTGCTTCTGGAGCCGCACCATCGCCCGCACCAGCAGGAACACCGCAAAGGCGACGATCAAGAAGCTCACGATGTTGTCGAAGAACACACCGTAGTTGATCGTCACCGCGCCGGCGTCGGTGGCTTCGCTCAGGGTCGTGTAGGGCCCGGCAGGATCGCCAGCCTTGATGGTCATGAACAGGTTCGAGAAATCCACGTTCCCGAGCAAGAGACCGAGCGGCGGCATGAGCACGTCCGAGACGAGTGACTTCACGATCGTGCCGAACGCGCCGCCGATGATGATGCCGACCGCCATGTCCACCACGTTGCCGCGCATGGCGAACTCTTTGAAATCCTTGAGCACTGCCCACTCCTTTCGTTAAGATGGCACTGCGGGCCGCCGGTGCGTGGCCTGGCGGACCCGTCAGCCAGTCGGCGAAAAAAATGCCGGACCCGACGGGGGGCCGTCGAGGGTGCCGGATCCGAGATCGGGCAAATCTTGCACGGCACCCGGCGTTCGGCAAGCGCCAGGCCGAGGGAGGATCGCGCACAATCCCATGCCCGAGCTTCCCGATGTCGCGCTGTACTGTGAGGCGCTGGAGCGCCGGATCGTCGCACAGGAGCTGCATGGCGTCCGGATCGCGAATCCGTTCGTGCTCCGCTCGGTCGAGCCGGGGGTCGATGCGCTCGCCGGCCGGACCGTGACGGGCGTGGAGCGCCTCGGCAAGCGGATCGTGCTCGCGCTGACCGACGACCACTTCCTCGTCGTGCATCTCATGATCGCCGGACGCGTGCGATGGCGTCCGCCCGACTCCGCGATCCCGAAAGGCCGCGGGCTCGCCGCCCTCGACTTCCGGGCTGGCACCGTCCTGTTGACCGAGGAGGGGAAGAAGCGCCGCGCGTCCCTCCACGTCCTGCACGGGAGAGCAGCACTCCGCGAGCTGGATCCGGGCGGGCTCGATGTGGATCGCACCGATCTGGTCGGGTTCACGGCCCGACTCCGCCGGGCCAACCACACGCTCAAGCGTGCGCTCACCGATCCGCGGATCTTCGACGGCATCGGCAACGCTTACTCGGACGAGATTCTCCATGCGGCCCGGCTCTCGCCGCTGGGGCTCACCGCGCGTCTCGACGAGGCGGAGGTCGCGCGCCTATATGCGGCGATACGGACCGTGCTCACCGATTGGACCGAGCGGTTACGGGAAGAGGTGGGCGACGGATTCCCCGAGAAGGTCACGGCGTTTCGCGACGGCATGGCAGTGCACGGCCGGTACCGACGGCCGTGTCCGGTCTGCGGGTCACCGGTGCAGCGGATCCGGTACGCCGAGAATGAGGTGAATTACTGCGCGACGTGTCAGACGGACGGACGGGTGCTGGCGGACCGGGCGTTCTCCCGTCTCCTGCGGCAGGACTGGCCGCGCTCGCTCGACGATTGGTCCGAGCGCCTCGGCGGTGGACCGGCTGCCTGATTGCCGGCTGCTCGACCGAGGACCAAGCAGTCAGAAACCGTACGATATCGCTGCCCAGGGGTGATGGAACGCGCGCCCGGATTCGAGCATCACCCCCCAGCCGACCTCGAAGGCACCCCGGTCTCCCCAAAAACGAAGACCGACGCCGCCGACCGGCTCCGTACCCTCCCCGAGGTACAGCGCTTCCGCGATGAGCTTGATCCCGCGCGCGAGGGCGAATTCGCCCATTCCCTGCACCAGCGCACTGCCAGCGAGGCGCTCGCCCAGCACCATCGCTCCCGTACCGACTCCGAGGAGTGCTGTCAGCGAACCTGTGGGGAAACCGACAGTGCCCACGACGAACGGCCAACCGCCGGCAACCACACTTCCCTCCTGGAAGACGAACAGCCCCGAGGCGCCGACCGAGACCCCGGAGCACGGGGACGAGACGACGGACGTTCGTACCGACCCGAAGAACAAGCCGGTCCCGTAGAGTGCGGCCCACGGGAGAGTGCCGCCGACCAGGGTCACTCGGTCGGACGCAACGTACCCGAAGATCACCAACCCCGGCCAGAATGCAGTGATGTGCCCGTGCCCGGCTGGAGCCGGTGTCGCCTTGGCAATGAGGAATCCGCGATCCCCAACCGGGTCGGCGTGGGACTCGGTCGAATCCGACTGCCCGGACAGCGGCGCAACCGTACCCCCGAGCGCCGCAAACAGCACCGCTAGATGAGGGATCCGTCGCATGCGCAGCAGCCTCCCGCAAGCCTGCTGCACGTTGGGTCGCCCGCGTGACCTCGGCGTTGTCGCTACGTGACCCGTCGCAGATAGGAAGCGGGCCCGGCGACTCGCATTGAGGCGCCGGACCCGCATCCATCCATCCGTCTATCCGGCTATCCGTCCAACGTCAGTCCCCGAACTTGATCCCCTGCGCCAGCGGCAGCTCCGTGCTCCAGTTGATCGTGTTCGTCTGGCGGCGCATGTAGGCCTTCCAGGCATCCGAGCCCGACTCGCGGCCGCCGCCGGTTTCCTTCTCTCCACCGAAGGCACCGCCGATCTCCGCCCCGCTCGTGCCGATGTTGACGTTGGCGATGCCGCAGTCCGAGCCACGTGCAGACAGGAACAGCTCGGCCTCGCGCAGGTGCTCGGTGAAGATCGCCGACGACAGCCCCTGCGGCACGCCGTTGTGCAGGGAGATCGCTTCATCCAGCTCGTCCACTGCCTGCTGTGACGATGCGTCCGGACTGCCATAGGTGATGACGTACAGGATCGGCGCGAAGGTCTCCTCCTGCACGATCTGGAACTCGTTCTTGGCCTCGGCGATACAGGGATTCACGTAGTGCCCGCCCGGAAAGTGTGGACCGTCCAGCGGCTCGCCGCCGTAGAGGATCGCGCCGCCCTCCTGCTTTACGCGCTCGATCGCCTTCTGGAGATCCTGCACGGCCCCCTTCGTGACGAGCGGCCCCATGAGGGTCTGGGGATCGCGCGGATCGCCGATCGGAATCCCCTCGTACGCTTTCACCAGCCGGCGTACCAGCTCGTTCCTCACCGACGCGTGCACGATGATGCGGCGCGTGGACGTACAGCGCTGGCCGGCCGTGCCCACGGCCCCGAAGAGGATCGCGCGTAGCGCCATGTCCATGTTGGCGTGCGGTGTCACGATGATCGCATTGTTGCCGCCCAGCTCGAGGATCGTGCGCCCGAAGCGCTGGCCGACGACCTCGGCCACGCGGCGTCCGACCTGGCAGCTGCCCGTCGCCGAGACCAGCGGCACACGCGTGTCGTGCAGTAACCGATCGCCGACCGTCGAGCCTTTGCCGATCACCAGTGAGAAGATGGCGGGGTCTACGTCGTTCTCCTCGGCCACCTGCTGCGCGATCTTCGTGCACGCGATTGCGGTAAGCGGCGTCTTGCTCGCCGGTTTCCACAGCACGCTGTCACCGCACACGGCCGCGATGGCCGTGTTCCAGCTCCACACCGCCACCGGGAAGTTGAACGCACTGATCACGCCCACCACGCCGAGCGGGTGCCACTGCTCGTACATCCGATGATCGGCCCGCTCCGACTGCATGGTGAGGCCGTACAGCTGGCGCGACAGGCCGGTCGCGAAGTCGCAGATGTCGATCATCTCCTGGACCTCGCCCTCGCCCTCGGGGAGGATCTTGGCCATCTCGAGTGTCACGAGCTGCCCGAGCTCGTGCTTGACGTCGCGTAGCTTCTCGCCAAGCCGGCGGATCACGTCTCCACGGCGCGGTGCGGGTACGCGCCGCCAGGAGAGGAACGCCGTGTGTGCCCGCGCCACGATGCGGTCGTACTCGTCTTCGGTGACCTGCTTGACCGTCGCGATGCGCGACCCGTCGATCGGCGTGATGACTTCGAGATCGGGCCCGGTGCCCATCCACTCTCCACCGAACCCGCCGAGGTTCACGTCCTCGATCCCGAGCCGCTTCAGGAACTCGTCGCTCTTCGCCATCTATCCACCCACCGTATCTGACATTACAGGAAGGACTTGCGTGAAGTGCCGCCGCGAGTGTGTCCGCCGCCACCGGCTTCCGGATTCTAGCACCGATCGACGTGCGCGGCCACCAACTGCGCGCGTCAGAGATAGAGCCAGAGGAACAGGAGCGGAACCGCGACCCCGATTCCGGTCAGCCAGGCGCCGCGGCCCGTGATGCCCTTCTTGCCCTTCAATACGAACAGGCCAGTGATGGCGAGGAGGCCGAGTGCCACCGCGTAGAGATCGGCCAACCATGTCCACAGGCGCTTGGCGTGGTTCAGGTGGAGGAAGTTCGCCTCACGCAGCACGGGCCGGGGACGGACGACCTCGACGGTGGCCTCGGCCGCGGCGAGATCGACATCCACCACCCCCTCCTCGACGAAGATGCGGACCCGGTTTGTCCCGGGCCGGAACGTGGCCCTGAAGACCTGCGGTAGCCCGACCGCTTGGAGTACCGAGCGCACCCCTTCCGGCGTGCCGACCGCCCCCGTCAGAGCGCTCCCCAGCGGTACCGTCCGGCTCTCGATCACGAAGCTCGGGTTCCAGTCCGCGATGTGATTCACGGCAACCCCGGACACCGCATACACCACGGTGAGCCCGACACATAAGTAGCCCAGGTCGCGGTGAAGGATGTTATTCCACTTACGCCACTTCATCGCCGCTCCGTGGTGGCGGGCCTGCTCGATGGCCTGCTCACGGGAGAGGTCGATCCGCTCGATCACTCCTTCGACGACCGCGTGGTGCCCGCGGGCCGAGAGCGGGAACACGATCACGCCATCCTCGACCTTCACCCGGAGGGTCTCGAATTCGCGATCGCTCGCCAACTCGAGCCAGCAGCCGCGCATCTCGCACACCTCGACCACCGTGCCTTGGACGAGCACGCGCTCGCCGACGTAGCCGTCGGGATCGGTGAGGATGGTGGAGATGAGGGTCGCGTCCGTCATCGTGAGCTGCTCGCCATACACAGTACCCTCTTGCTCGGGAGCGGCGCAGGAGATGACGGCGGCCGTGACGAAGAGCGGGAGTAAGAATCGAATGCGCATGACGTCTCCGGGATCTCGTGAGTCCTCGAACTCGGGATCGCGAAGGGTACAATCCGGGTGCCCCGGGGAACGTGAAGAGACTGTGAAGAGACCATGACGTGTGCGGTCAGCCATGGCTGGCCAGGGTCGGGCGGGAAGGTCTGCTGGAGTCCCCGCGTGCTTCTGAACCTGAGGACGTCGGCAAAACGACACCGCCCGACACGGGGCCGGGCGGTGGCCGTCGTCAACTGCCGAGGCTTTGCGTACACCTCACCGCAGGTTGACCGTCGACTTCAGGACGCGGAACTCGATGTTCGGACCGAACTGCAGGTGACGAACCCCGTTGTAGTGGACCTTGGTCCCGTCGGTTGCCTCCAGCTGCCCCTGTCCACGAAAGCTCCACGTGTTCGTATTCGGGTCGGTGGAGCCAAAAATATCGTTGTCGTTGGCCGTAAGCCTTCCCCAGCCCTCGGCAACCAAAGCGTTGCCGTAGCAGTCTCCCGACGTGGTAATGTCACGGATGACTACGAAAGTCTCCCCGCGATGGACCTGGTGGAAGAAATCGCCGCTCCAGAGCCCTACATCCTGGTGCGAGACGGGGTCGCCTTCCCCTTGAATGTCGCATTCCGTCTGGGGGTCGGGCCCGAACGGCACCGTACCATGACAGACCCGTAGCCCGTTCGTTGGGTCGGTCCAGCAAACTCGCCACCCGTGCGAGAACCGAAAGATGTTGAGGTTCCCGTTGTCCGGGTTGTTCATCCAATCGAATGCCGGTCCGTCCTCGATCGGCGCAACTGGTGCTTGCTCAGTGCACGCGGCGAATACGAGCGGGAGCAGGGCGAGGCGTAGGTAGCGCATGTGGTACCTCCTGGAGGGGTTGGGATTGGTATCTGCCGCCATCGGCGTCCGACGCGCGCTCTTGGCGAGACGCGCGGCGGACGGGTACGAGCGGGCGTGGTCCCGCAGTGCCATTCGCGACATCAGTTCATCGCCTGGCACGATAGGATATCCAGGTACCGGAAGTTCTTGTTGACGATGTTGCCGAGTTCGTCGAACTCGAGGTGGACCATGAACTGGATTCGGACTCGCTCACCAGTTCGCTGGTTCGTCAGGATCTGCGAGATGGGCTCGTGCAGCAGCAGATGGCCGTCGGCCGCGCGGGTGAACTCGCGGTACTTCGCATTGAGTGGACCGACCCACAAGTCACCGGTCTCGAGTCCCCGAAACGCGTCGTAGTCCGTTCGAATCCATCCCTGGCTGATCACGTTGCCAGAGGGAGCGGTCACCGTCTTCAGGTAGATGCCGTAGGGACCGCCGAAATTGACGGTCTCCTCACCCATTCCGCCGTTCAGACATTCGACGAATCCGAATGGAGGTGCCTCGCTCTCCGGAATGGAGATCTCGACCACAAGTACCCATCCGGACCGGTCGCCCTGTGCGGCGCGCAGATCGGGAGACTCGGCGGGTGCCGAGGCGGGGTCATCGCAGCCGAGTACGAGCGCGGCCGTGAGGAGCGGGAGCAGGGCAAGGCGCAGGTAACGCATATCGAAGCTCCTGGAGGGGTGAGTGGTGGTCCGACGCGCGCTCCGGGCGAGACGCGCGGCGGACGGGTACGAGCGCACATGGTCCCGCGCTGCCGTTCGCGACATCACTTCATCGCGTGGCACGCGAAGATTTCGCCGAATCGGGCGTTGTTGTTGACGACGTTGCCGAGCTCGTCGAACTCGAGCCGGTACAGTGCTTTGATCCGCAACTGCTCACCGGTCTCCGCGTTGGTGAGGATCTGGGTGATCGGCTCGAGCGCCAGGTAGTGACCGTCCACGGCGCGAATGAACTCCCTCAACTTTGCATCTAGCGAGGTGAACCAGACGTCGCCGGTCTCCGCACCCT
Organism: Gemmatimonadota bacterium; assembly: GCA_039591485.1. Classification (GTDB taxonomy): domain Bacteria; phylum Gemmatimonadota; class Gemmatimonadetes; order Gemmatimonadales; family GWC2-71-9; genus JAOTVV01. The sequence continues at coordinate 4,802 of JBDHDN010000203.1, read as the reverse complement.
CCCATCGCTCGTAATCAGCGACTATCCGCCCCTGGTTGATGACGTTACCGGATGGGGTGACGACGGACTTCTCATACACCATGTACGGCCCGCCTGAGACGTACACGTCCTCGCCCGCACCTCCGTTGGCGCAGGGGAGAACCCCGGCGTAGAGGGGGTCGTCGGCTGGAATGCTGGGGACTACGTACTGGAGCGTCCACTCGGAGCGGTCGCCCTGTGCGGCGCGGAGATCGGGAGACTCGGCAGGTGCCGAGGCGGGGTCGTCGCAGCCCAGTACCAGCACGCCGGCGACGAACGGGACAAGGACACTCCTGAATCGCATGGTGCCTCCTAGCTGTGGTGGCGCCGCTTCATGGCCAAACCGGTGCGCACGCCTTGGGGAGGGCAATCGTGGCACAGTCCTAGCGGCAGAACGCCTCTGCGCGTATGATCGCGGGAGACGATCATTCGGATATCAATTCCGCGTCTGTCTTCTATCTGGCGCCCACCTAAAAGGGATGTACACACTCAGGTTTCTTGGGTCCGCACGCCTTGATACCTCGGCGGGGGATGCCGACGAGCGTCTCATGCAGCCGCGTGCGCTCGCAGTGCTCGCGTGCCTGAGCGCCGCGGGACCCGACGGCTGCACGAGGGACAAACTGGTTGGGCTGTTGTGGCAGAACCTCGACACCCCCCACGCCCGGCATGCGCTGTCCGTGCAACTGCACCAGATCCGGCGCGCGCTCGGGAGGGACGCCCTCGTCACCGACGGTGACTTGGTCCGCCTCAACCCTGAGGCCGTCGTCGCCGACGTGAGCCAGTTCCATGCGGCGGTCCGCGCCGGCGATCTCCGGCAGGCCGCCGATCTGTATCGGGGGCCGTTTCTCGACGGATTCCACCTTTCCGGATGCATCGAGTTCGAGCGCTGGATGGAGGACGAGCGGCAGCGTCTGGCGCTGCAGTGCCTCGATCTGTTGGAGATGCTCGCCAAGCGCACCGAGCGGGAGGGCAGCCCCATGGGCGCGGTGGTCTGGTGGCAGCGGGCCGCGCAGCACGATCCGTTCAACTCCCGCGTGGCCCTCGCGTGCGCGCGGGCGCTGGCGGCTTCCGGCGATCGCGGCAACGGGGTGCAGCTCCTGCGGGAACACGCCGCCCGCCTGCGCACGGAACTCGAGATCGAGCCGGACGCGGAGATCCTCGCCGCGATCCGCAGCGGCGACTTCGGCGTCACCCCGGACTACGCCAACGGCACCCATTGGTCTGACGGGCACGGCGGGTCGCAGCCGGTCGTCGGGTCTGGGGAGTCCGCAGCCCCGTCGCTGTCGGCCTCCTCCGCGCCCATTCGGATCGGCGACGTGCGCTCCGCGACTCCAGCACATGCATCGCATACGGTTCCACGGAGGGGCAATCGCCCGCCGCCCCGGCGCGTGGTGGTGCTAGTGGTGGTCACGGTGCTGGCGCTCGTCACGACCCTGGCCGTCAGGGCCCGCAACACCGACACATACGATCCAAGCCGGATCGTCATATTGCCGACGCAGGTCGTCGGACTCGACACGACGATATCTGCGTTGGTCATGTCACACTTGCACGCCAGTCTAGCCGACTGGCCGTCCCTCACGACTGCAAGCTTGAGCGCCGTCGCCGAGTTGTGGCGCTCCGCCGGCGGATCACCCCAGTTCGCACCGCCCGAGGCGGCGACGCGCTCGATCGCGGCGCGGCTCGGTGCCGGGCTGCTGCTCATAAGCAGCGCCACCTCTGCGGCTGACGGTATGGAACTACACGCCGTGCTTGCTGACGCTGCCGACGCAACGGCGATTGCCACGGCGCGCATCGTCGGCCCGCGCGACAGCCTCCACACCTTGGCCGAGCAGCTGACCGTCCGTCTCTTCGCCCGGGCTCAGCGCATGCCCGACGACCGGATCGCGACGCTGGATTCGTACGAACCGGGTGCAGTGCGGCTCTACTTGCGGGCGAATAGCGGTGGGCCCGCAGAGCGCGACCGCCTTCTCCGGGAGGCGCTCGCGCGCGACACCGCATTCGCAGTTGCCGCCGTGGCGTTGCTCGACACATCCCCCGACTACTACGCGCAGCGCGTCGGCGACGCCTGGGAGCCCGTGGCGGCGGTGGCATGGACGCATCGCGATCGCCTGAGCCCGGCCGACCGCGCGTACGTCGAAGCGCTGGTGGGCTGGCGGTTCAGTCCGGACTACACCGCGGCCCAGCACGTCGCGGCGTGGGAGCGCGCGGTCGAGGTCGCCCCCGACCGACTGTCGCATCTCCGCGGACTCGCCGTCGAATGCTATCGCTGGTGCAGCGAGATACACCTGAGATGGACGGACCGCGTGCTCCAGGCGTACGACGCGCTCCTCGACGCCGGGGAAACGGACGGGGAGTTGCTCGAACGTGGTCTGGAGGCCGCCGTCCTCGCTGGCGACCACAAGCGGACCCGGCGGTACGCCGACCTACTCCCTGACGATGCCCTGTACGGGCGATGGCTCGCTGCCATCGGGCTCAGCCGCGACGACGACAGGGCTGAGCTGAGAGACCTGTTTGAACAGAACGAGTTCTTCAGCATGCGCGTGGTGACGACAGCGATCCTGACCGGCATCGACTTGCAAGATGCCGAAAGGGCAGCCCGCTTCGACCTGAATTCGGGGAACGTGTATCAGCTGAAGCCGATGGTGCTCGCGAGGGAGCGCGGCCGCCATGCCGAGTACCGGGCACTGCGCGACAAGATGCTTCAGCTTGCATACACGACGACGAGATGGGATGTCTTCGTTACGTACCAGGTCGTCTGGGAGTGGGCGTACTTCGCAGAACCGGAGCCCGATAGCGTGCTCGAGGCACACGACCGTGCGCTCAGCGAGAACATTGCCCGCTCGCCGGACGTCACCCCGGACACACTGGCAGCGGCCCATTGCGCGCTGGCTCAGCTGCGGCTACGGAGGGGAGATACGACGGGGGTAGCGGATGCCGTGCTGTACCTGTCGGGCGCCGACCGTGGGAAGGATCTGGCCATCTCCCGCATGTGTGCGCCGTTCCTGGAGCTGCTGTCGGCACGCGGAAGAGGCCACGAGGTGCTGACCCGTGCCACGCGCCGTCTGAACGACGCACTGCGGCACCGGCCGCTCGATCTCGGAACCGGTGCCGGGATGATCAATCTTGAGATCAGTCTCGCGGCAGCGGCCAACCTGGAACTCGCAAGAGCGTTCCGGGCACTTGGCTACCCGGAGGTTGGACTCCAGGCAGCCGCCAGGCGTCCGTATCGTGCCGGTCTATGGGGGCTATTTGGCTTCCACAACGAGTTCGTACTCGAGGAAGCCCGGCTGCTGGCGGCGGCCGGCGCCAGGGAGAAGGCGCTGGAGAAGTACGATCTCTACTTCCGCCTGCGACCGGAGCCGCCCGATCTCGCGTCCTGGCGCATGACCTGGGAGGCGGCGCGCGCCGAGCGGGAGGCCCTGCGCGCGGACGACGGAGCCTAGCCGACCGATCTGATCAGTTCGATACGATCCGCGACGAGAGGTCCACCGGGAAGAGGTACGGGACATCCTCGATCTCAGCCGCCAGGACATTCACCTTCTCGACCAGCTGGTTGAACGACTCAACCCGCTCGGCGTACTGGCGGCCCAGACGGTCGTAGCGCGCGGCGCCTTCGTTGTAGCCGCGGATCATGCCGTTGTACTGCTCGACGTCCGCCACGTACCGGGTATACTGCTCGCTCGGCACACCGTCCGGGTAGCGGACCTCGACGGCCTGGATGCGCAGCCCGAGTTGCTGAATGGACGCTTCGGCCCCCTCGAGCGAGCGCTCCAACGCCGTGAGCTGTACCTCCAGCGCCTCGATCTCGACCCGCTCGGCGTCGAGCCGCTGGGCAAGTGCATCGAGCCGTGACGGCGTGTCGCGGTGTCTCCAGGCATGCCCCCCGACGAGCACGGCGTTCGCACCGGCGTACGCCAGCGTCAGGCTCCCAACTGCGATCAGCAAGCGCTTAGATCGGGTCATGACAGCACCTCCTGCCGGGACGAGGGGTAGCTTGCCCCGTCCGGGTCTCTGCCGTGAATCTTTCCCCCACGAGGGTCGGCAGGAGGTGACCGCGGTCACCCTCATCCAAAACGAAACGGGCGACGCGTGTGCGCCGCCCGCTGCGTGGTGCGAGCCGGAAGACGAGCTGCGTCTAGTTGCGCGCGGCCTCCGCCTCCTGCTCCGTGCGGTAGACGCGTCCCGTCTTCAACTCGGCCAGGACCCGATCGAAGTCGTAGCCGTACTCCAACGCGGCTTCGATCGCTCGCACGTCTACCATGATGTTGCGACCGCGCTCGGGCAGGTAGATGAAGTCCCGGGACAAACCTTGGATGTTGCGGTCGAAGTTGAGCCCCACGATGGCGAGATCCTTGGTGACCGCCGGTGAGCCCGAGTTCCCGCCGTACGTATCGGACGTCGAGATGAAGTTGAGCGGCGTGCCGAGATCCAGCCCGACCGGGGGGATGCGCCACCTATACGGCAGCTCCCAATCGGTACCAGATCCGAAGGCGCTGTAGCGGTCGTACATCCCGAAGAAGGTGGTGTAGACCGGCGCCAGTGTCCCGTTGTACTCGTAGGGCAACACCACGCCGTCCGTGATGCGAGGTGACGAAGACGCGTCCGGTGGTACGGTCTGTCCGTACACGGCGAACCGTGCCCGCCCCAGGTCGGCCTCCAGCTCCGACTCCCGCGCGAGGATCGCGCGGAGGCCCCGCTGCATCGCCTCGTACCGCTGGGCAACCGCCATGCCCAACTGGACGATGGGGTCCCGCATGGTCAGTCGCCCGGCCGCAACGGCGTTC
>JBDHDN010000202.1:0-9076 GCA_039591485.1 Gemmatimonadota bacterium | reverse complement strand
CCACCTACTACACCCACATCCTGCGCGAGCTGGTCGTGCAGGGCTACACGATCGTCGCTCCGGAATACCGCGGCAGCACGGGGTACGGACGCGGCACGTACGAGGCGATCGACTACGGTGGACTCGAGACGGAGGACACCTACGCCGCCCGAGACTTCATGCTGGAGAACTACGACTTCCTCGACGCAGATCGCGTCGGCATCATTGGGTGGAGCCACGGTGGATTACACGCCCTCATGAACATCTTCGACCACCCCGACGCGTACGCCGTCGCGTACGCCGGTGTGCCGGTGAGCGATCTCATCGCCCGGATGGGCTACAAGACCCAGGGGTATCGCGACCTCTACTCGGCAGACTACCACATCGGCAAGACCGCCTACGAGGATGTCGAGGAGTACCGCCGGCGGTCTCCGTCGTGGCAGGTCGATCGGTATCGGGGGACTCCGCTCCTCATCCACACGAACACGAACGACGAGGACGTGAACGTCCTCGAAGTGGAGCGGTTGATCCAGGCGCTCGAGGCGAGCGGCACGTCAGGCTTCGAGTACAAGATCTACGAGGACGCGCCCGGCGGGCACAGCTTCAACCGGCTCGACACGAGGCTGGCCAAGGAATCCCGGAGGGAAATCTGGCGGTTCCTGGCGCGATACCTGAGGCCGGATAGGCCGGTACGGTAGGCAGAGGGGAAAAGGGGAAAGGCAGACGCGCTCTACCGGCCGTGGGTGACGCAGAGCGTGCACCGTGACGACGCCAAGGTGGTAGGACGTTGACTGGGAGCTGGCAATGATCTCTGGGAGAATCATACTGCTGCTGGGTACTGCGATTCCCGCGCTGCTCGGTGCGCAGGAGCGGGCGGACATCGCCATCGTGGGCGGGCGGGTGATGGACCCTGCAAGCGGGCTCGACGCCGTCCGGACGGTGGCGATCCGTGCCGACCGCATCGTCGCAGTGACGGATGCCGAGGTGGAGGCCGCGCGCGTCATCGACGCCTCGGGCCTGGTAGTGGCACCGGGGTTCATCGACCTCCTGGCGCGGATCCCCCCGCAGCATGAGGCGCACCGGTACAAGATCAAGGATGGCGTCACCACGGTCGTATCCATGCACGGGGGACCGGTCGACGTCGCCGGGTGGTACGGAGCCTTTGAGACCGACGGCGCGCTGGTCAACTACGGCACGGCGGTCGGCCACCCAGACGTCCGCGCGGCTGCCGGTGCAACCGATCTCTACCGGCCGGCAACGGGGGAGCAGCGGGCGCGCATGCGCGAGATCGCGGCTCAGTCTCTCGCGGATGGTGCGGTGGGGATCGGATTTGGCATCAACTACACTCCGGGCGCGTCGTACGAGGAGATCGTCGATCTGTTCGCGGTAGCCGCCGAGCACGACGCACCGGCCCACGTACACTCGCGCTACAAAGGCTCGGTGTTTCCCGAAACGATCGTGCAGTCGGTGCAGGAGGTGATCGCCGCCGCCGCGATCACCGGCGCGAGCGCGCAGATCGTCCACCTGGCCTCGTCCGCCATCGGTTCGATGGACGCCAGCCTTGCCATGATCGCGGGCGCCTGGCGCAATGGGATCGACGTGATGGTCGACATCCATCCATACCTCGCGAACAGCACCCGCCTCGAGTCGGCACTGTACGATCCCGGCTGGGAAAAGCGATTCGGCGGGGTTACGGTCGACTCCATCATGCTGGTCGAGACCGGCGAGCGGTTGAACGCGGAGTCGTTCGCGTACTGGCGTGAGCAGGGTGCCACGATCGTCACGTTCTTCATCCCGCGCGACGAGATGGTGGCCGCTCTGACACATCCGCTCGTGATGATCACGAGCGACGGCGTGATCGTGGATGGCAAGGGGCATCCCCGCGGTGCGGGCACCTTCGCCCACGTGCTCGGGCGCATGGTACGCGAGGAGGGGCACCTCACCCTGATGGAAGCGCTGCGTAAGATGACGATCATGCCGGCGTCACGACTCGAGTCCTCCGTCCCCAGCATGCGTCATCGCGGGCGGGTCGTTGCCGGTGCCCTCGCCGACCTCACGATTTTCGACCCCGCCACGGTCATCGACCGCGCCACGTACACCAACTCCGCTCAGTACTCCGACGGCGTGCGATACGTGCTGGTGAACGGCACACTGGTCCTGGAGCGAGGTTCTTTCGTGACGGGCGCGACGCCGGGACGACCGATCAGGCGACCGAGCGGTGAGCGAGACATGCAGGGTGAGGGATCAAGAGTGAACGGTGACACGTGAGACCCTCCGGCACTGATTCGCTCACCAGCGTGGTAGTCGCGGTCGCATGCGCACTCACGGCGTGTGGCGGCGACTCGTCCTTCGAGCACGCTGCGTACGCGCCTGGCCAGATCGCTCGCTCTCCGAACGGCATGGTGGTCAGCGGTTCACCGCTCGCAACCGAAGCAGGAGTCTCCGTGCTCGAGGGGGGCGGGAACGCCATCGACGCGGCGGTGGGCACGGCCTTCGCGCTGTCGGTGGTCGAGCCGACGATGTCCGGCCTCGGCGGGCGAACACAGCTCCTCATCCGCACCGCCGACGGGACGTTCGACGCGATCGACGGCACGACCCAGGTACCCGCACGTCCCCCTCCTGCCGGCGAAGCTCGGGAAGAGGGATACACCACCATCGCCGTGCCGGGCACCGTTGCCGCGCTCGTCCTTGCGCAGCAGCGGCACGGCCGGCTCCCACTGGCCGACGTGATGGAGCCCGCGATCACCCTCGCCGACGAGGGATTCCTTCTGCCGGGCCCCGAAGCCGCGCGGCTCGCGGCGATCGCGGCTCGGCTGTCGGTGTACGAGGGCACTCGGCGGTATTTCCTGGCGGCCGACGGTTCCCCCATTCCGGCCGGTGCGCAATTCGTGCAGGACGACCTGGCCCGCGTACTTCGCGCGATCGCGCAGGGCGGTCCCGGGGTGTTCTACCGCGGCTGGATCGCCGACTCGATCGCGGCCGACATGGAGCGGAATGGCGGGACCGTCACCCGCGAGGACCTCGCCGCGTACGAGGCGCTGTCGAGCCGCGTGGTGCGCGACGACTATCGAGGCGTCGAGATCGTCGGCACGTACCTCCCAGCATCGGGCGCAACGGTGATCGAAGCGCTCAACATCCTCGAGCAGTTCGACCTCCGCGGGCGGACCGGCTCCACTGACTGGATCGCTCTCACGACGCGCGCCCTGCTGGTGAGCTTCGAGGATCGTGTCCGGGATTTCGACGATCCCGAGGCGCACGCGGCGCTCCTCGTCTCGGACGACTGGGCCGCGATCCGTGCCGGTGAGATCGGCGGTCCTGAGGCACCGGGCATCGTCACCACTCCGCCGGAACCGCGCGAGCCGGAACACACCACCCACCTCACGGTGGCGGACCGGGAGGGTGCCATCGTCACGCTCACCCAATCGGTCGGACCGACGATGGGCTCGCGCGTTGCGACACGGGGCCTCGGATTCGTCTACGCGGCGACGATGGGCTACCTGGCCGAGGTCCCACCCGGCGGACGGCCGTTCTCCTCGCAGGCTCCACTCGTGGTGTTGGCAGATAGCGTGCCGGTTCTCGCCCTCGGCGGCGCCGGGGCGCGGCGGATCCTTTCCGCGATCGTCGAGGTGGTGAGTCGGGTGGTGGACGGGCGGGTTGCCCTCGCCGATGCTATGGCCGCACCGCGCTTTCACCCGACGCCGGACACGGTCTTCGTGGAAGACCGCACACGTGCGGCGTGGCCAGACAGCATTCTCGCCGGCTTGTCGGACCTCGGGTACGCCATTGCGCTGCGTTCGTCCGCCCCGTACTTCGCACGCATCCACGGGGTCGCCTTCGACCCCGCAGCGGGCATGTGGACCGGCGTCGCCGATCCCCGATGGCACGGAGCGGCCGGGGCACCGAGGCTGCCGCGCCGGTGACCCGTCTCGTCTTCGCTCTGGTAGCGTTGCTCCTCGTGAGCGCCGCGCGATCTGCCGCACAGGAGTCGTTCGACATTCTCATCCGGAGCGGCCGACTCCTCGACGGCACGGGCAATCCCTGGTACCGAGCGGATGTGGGCATTCGGGGTGACCGGATCGTGGCGGTCGGTCGGCTGGGCGGGGCCACCGCCGGCACCGTGATCGACGCGCGCCAGTTGTACGTCGCTCCGGGATTCATCGACGTGCACACCCACGCGGGTCGCGGCCTCGCCAGCCGGGACTTGGCCGCTGCCGAGCCGCTCTTGGCACAGGGTATCACCACGGCCGTGCTGAATCCGGACGGAAGCGGACCAGTCGATCTCACCGACCAGCGCGCCCAACTCGAGGCCCACGGCATTGGCGTCAATGCGGCCCTCCTGATCGGACACGGCTCCGTGCGCCGAGCCGTGCTCGGCATGCAGGACCGCACGCCGACCGAGATGGAGGTGCGGCGCATGGGGGAACTGGTCCGGACCGCCATGGTGGAGGGTGCCTTCGGACTCTCGAGCGGTCCGTACTACGCACCGGGCTCGTACGCCTCTACCGACGAGTTGATCGCGTTGGCCCGGATAGCTGCCGACTATGGCGGCGTGTACAGCAGTCACATCCGAGACGAGTCCGATTACACGATCGGCGTCGTCGCGGCGGTGGACGAGGTCATTCGTATAGCACGCGAGGCTCACCTTCCCAGTATTGCCACGCATCTGAAAGCGCTCGGGCCCAGCGTGTGGGGCTTCGGCCCGGCGCTGGCAGCACGCATCGAGCGGGCGCGGGCCGCAGGGCTCGAGGTGTACGCCGATCAGTATCCCTACACCGCCTCGGCCACAGGTCTCGACGCCGCGCTCCTCCCCCGCTGGTCGCAGGCCGGAGGCCGGGATTCGCTGCTCGCGCGACTGCACGATCCGGGGCAGCACTCCGCCATCCGAGCGGCAATGGTGGAGAATCTGGCTCGGCGTGGTGGCGCCGACCGCATCCAGTTCCGCTTCCACGACGCGGATCACGCAATCGAGGGCCGCCTGTTGTCCGCAGTGGCGGCCGAGTGGGACCTCGACCCCGTCGACGCGGCGATCGACATCATCCGAGCGGGCGGCGCGGGTATCGTCTCGTTCAACATGGATGCAAGCGACGTCGAGCACCTCATGCGGAAACCGTGGATGATGACGTCGTCCGACGGCGATCTGGTGCCACTGGCCCGTGGTGTGCCGCATCCCCGCGTCTACGGTGCGTTCCCCCGCAAGATCAGGGTGTACGCCTTGGAGCAGCGCGTCATCACGCTTGCCGATGCCATTCGCAGCATGACGTCCCTCCCCGCCTCCGTCTTCGCGATCCCCGAACGAGGGCTCGTGCGCGAGGGAATGATCGCGGACGTTGTCGTGTTCGACCTGGCCACGATAGCGGACCACGCGACCTATGCCGATCCCCATCGACTGAGCGAGGGAATGGTGTACGTACTGGTGAACGGCACGCCCGCGATCGCCGATGCGCGGTTCACCGGGGCACGGGCGGGCCGTGTGCTGCGCCCGTAGACGTGGCCGGGACGAATCCTGGATCGCGCGGCCCGCCCCGTTACGTTTCGCAACACCGCAAGCCCCAACGTTCGTGGGTAGTCGCGCGTAATGGGGAGTGTCGGTGTGTTCGCCGCTCGGGAAGAGTGTGGATGACCGGATGAGAGGAGACGGCGTGAGGATTCTGTCGGCCCTGCTGCCGTTCCTGCTGATTCCCGTGGGTGCCGACGCGCAAGAGGAGCCCACGGCTCCGGGGAATGCTCCGCTCGTCTTCCTCGACTGCCATACCTGGATCTGCGACTTCAGCCACTTCCGGCGGGAGATCACGTTCGTCAACTGGGTTCGGGACCGCGCGGATGCCGACGTGCACGTGCTCATCACCGACGAGCGCACGGCCGGCGGTGGCATGCAACTCACCCTGACGCTCATCGGGCTGAATGCGATGGCAGGTCGTGCCGATACCCTGCACATTGTCACCGACGCCACCGATACCGAGGAGGAGGAGCGGGCCGAGTTGACGCGAGCCCTCGCGCTCAGCCTGGTACCGTACGTGTGGCACACCGACGTGTTCGACCGCATGACCCTGGATTACGAACCCCTGCCGGGCATCGCCGGCCGTCAGGCTCTCCAGAACGAGCGGGATCCCTGGAACTTCTGGGTGTTTCGCATCGGGGTGGGCGGTTCCCTGGACGCCGAGAGCCAGGAGCGGTTTCTCTCCGGCGACGTCCGGATGGATGCCAGCCGCGTCACGGAGGATCTCAAACTCGAGTTCGAGATCGACCTGGAGGCCAATCGCTCGGAGTTCGACTTCGTCGATGACGAAGAGGGTATCGACACCACGTACGTGAGCGTCCGCAACTTCTATGGCTTCGAGACCCTCGCGGCCTGGAGCCTGGGCCCGCACTGGTCCGCCGGAGGGCTGGCGGACATCAGCCGTTCGAGTACGCGCAACACCGACCTCGGAATCCAGACCGGACCGGCGATCGAGTACAACATTTTCCCCTACGCGGAATCCACCTGGCGCCGTTTGACGATCCGCTACATCGTGGGGATGACCGCGTACAACTATGCGGACTCGACCATCTACGACAGGACCTCCGAGGTGCACCCCGCCCACGCGCTCGAGGTGGAGGTCGGGGTCCAGCAGCCGTGGGGCACGATCCGCGGCTCACTCGATGCGTTTCAGTACCTCCACGATGTGAGCAAGCACAGCGTGAGCGTCGGTGGGGAGCTCGGTGTGCGCGTGGTGCGCGGTCTCGAGTTCGAGATCGGTGGCTATTTCTCCCGCATCAAGGACCAGATCTACCTCTCCAAGGAAGGCCTCACCCCCGAGGAGGTGCTGCTGCAGCAGCGCGAGCGCGGGACGGACTACCGTGTGGGTCTGGAGCTCGGTCTGAGCTTCCGGTTTGGCTCCAAGTTCAACAACGTGGTGAACCCGCGTTTCTGACATGCGGCCAGGCCTTCGACGCACCGAGCGTGACTGCCGCAGGTCGGAGCATCGACACGCAGATCAGGGCGGTCGGCGCCAGGTCACCCTGGTCGAAGCCGAGGTATGGCGCGAGTTGCGGGAACAGCTGGGCCCCGGACTCGACCCAACGGCTCGGCGCGCAAACGTACTGATCAGCGCCGTGCCGTTGCGGCACTCCCGAGGCCGCGTCCTCCAGATCGGTGCCTGTCGGCTGCGGATTGGCGGCGAGACGCGGCCTTGCGAGCGGATGGATGAGGCGTTCCCCGGTCTCAAGGACGCCCTGGCATCGGACTGGCGCGCCGGTGCATTCGCGGAGGTGCTCGACGACGGCGAAATCGCAGTGGGAGACGAAGTGTCGTGGGACGGATAGGCGGCTGGACGGATGGAGTTTCCGATGTCCGGTGGGGAGGTACGCGCAATCCATGTGGCGACCCGCAGGACTGGCGCGTCCGCCCCACTGACAGTCTGACCGCCTGACCGTCGCTGATGCTCATCGTCACCGACAGTACCGACTACGCCGCTCGATTGCTCCCCGCCGTCTCGGGCTGGAGCACGGACGTGTGCTACCTGTCCGCGTCCCTCGCGACGTTTGCGGAGCGGATGTTCGGTGAGCACCCGGTCTTTCAGAGCGAGCAGGGTAGTCCCGGGCCATGGTCGTGCCTTTTCGTCAGCGAGACCGCGCGCGGCTCTCACTTCGACCTCCTCGTGGAACTCGGCCGGCGTGGTACCGCCCTGCCTGAAGGCACCTTGTGCGTCGCTGGAAGCGGCATCGGGCTGCACGGGATGCGTGGCCGCCGCTGGACCGCACTGCTCGGCAACATCCATCTCTCGGCACGCCTGCGCGTCCCGCCTGGCCTCACGCGGTCGGCAGCTCCGTTCGTCGCCCTGGCGGCCGTGTCCGTGGTGGAGACGATCGATCGGATTCCCGGGCTCGCGGGCCGTGCGGGTATTCGGTGGGTCAACGACGTGTTCATCGACGGCGCCAAGGTGAGCGGGATCCTGGCGCACGTCGATGCGGACGAGTCGGGCATCGCCTCGGCCGTCATCGGGATCGGCCTCAACGTCGAGACGCGACCGACGGTCGAGCCGAGCATGTTCGTACCACGAACCGACTCACTGGTCCACGCCGGAGGCGAGCCCGCCGCATGCCACCTCGGCCCAGTCTTCGCGATCCTGCTGGAGGCGCTGGAGGTCAACTGGCGGCAACTCGTTACCGGGGGCGTGACCAGGATCATCGAGGCATACCGCGGCCGTTCCCTCGTACTCGGACGGCACGTCACGGTGTTCACCGAAGGGGACGAGGGCCGGCCCGTCGAGCGCGCGTCGGGACGCGTCGTGCGGCTCGGGGACGAGCTCGAGCTCTACCTCGACGGCCGTGCCCCCCCGCTGACCACGGGCCGCGTTGTGCTCGGGGAGCCCTAACGCTTGCGCATCAGCGTCCCGGGCCACCAATTGATGGACGGGTGGTGAGAGAACGGGTGGGACGGGCTGTACAACGTGTGGATCGGCGAGGGGATGCGATGGGAGCGCCCGACCTGCTGGTGGTGTGCGTTGCGGCCTTCACGGCCGTGTTCACAATGCTCGCCGTGCTCGCGTTGATTATGCGCGGCCTGATCGCGCTCTTTCCCGAACGAGTTGCCGAGTCGATCGACCCGGTGGTCGTCGCTGCCGTGACGGCTGCCGCGTCCGCTGCGTATCCCGACTCCAGGATCGCGAGAATCGAGGAGACACGATGATCTTCACGTCGACGCCGAAGAAGATCCGCGTGATGTTCACGCCATTCCGAGACGGATTGCAGAGCACGTTCGGCGGCAAGGTCCGCCTCGGCGACTTCCTGCCGGCGATGCAGGCCTCGGCCGCGGCCGGCATCCGCCACTTCGAGTTCGGTGGCGGCGCCCGGTTTCAGGCACCCCTGTTCTACCTCGGCGAGGATCCGTTCGAGGACATGGAACGGATGCGCGAGGCGGTCGGTCCCGATGTCGAGCTGCAGATCCTGACACGGTCGGTCTCGGGCGTGACGCTCACGACGCAGTCACCCGAGGCCCTCCGGCTCCAGGCGCAGCTGATGATGGGCAGCGGTACGACCTGGGATCGCAATTTCGATTACATGAACGACGTCCGCAATCTGGTGAACACCGGCCGGCCCATCGTCGATGCGGGCATGC
>JBDHDN010000201.1:0-7100 GCA_039591485.1 Gemmatimonadota bacterium | reverse complement strand
GCCAGAAGCGATTCGAGGGATGCCGGTACCCGACATCGGCCTGGAACTTGTCCCCGTAGGAGTCGCCGATGGGGTTGTTCTCGTTGAGTACGTCCTTGGTATTGAGATGGGAGTAGCTGCCGCCGACGGTGAACCCCGCGGGAAGCAGTACGTCGGCCGCCACCTCGACGCCCGTGAACCGGAGCTTGTCGACGTTGACGTTCCAGAACGTCGGCAATCCGTTCAGGCTGTCTCCGGTCGCATCGATCCGGATGCCGTTGCTGATCTCGTTCCGGAACCAGAATGCCTCGAGAAAGAGATAGCGATTACGGTAGCGTGCACCGAGATCCAAGTTCAAGCTGGTCTCGGGCTCGAGATCGGGATTCGGGACCTGGTACGCGGCCCCCTCGGGTGTGAGGCCGTTGAAGAACTGCTCGACCAGGTTGGGCGCCCGGAAGGCGCGGCCGAAACTGCCGAGCAACGTGATCATCGGCGTGACTTCGTACAGAAGGTTCGCCGCGCCGACTACCGTGTTGTAGGTGCGCGTCTCCGGCGTGATCTCGAGTCCCGGTGTCTGCTCAGTCACCGTCCGGATGTGCTGGTAGCGACCACTCACGATGAGCGAGGTCTTGCTGGTGAACTGCCAGTCGGCCTGGAGGAAGCCGCCCGCATTCAGGTAGTTCGCGTAGGGCACGAGCGGAACGACCGAAACCGTCTGCTGCGGCGGCCCGAACCCAACTACCGTCGTGTACGACGTGTCACTGTTCTCGGAGGCGTCCCGGAACATGTCCAATCCGTACGTCAGCATCACGCTGCTGCCGGCGAACTTCGTCGCCTCGAGCCGCGCCCCGAACGTCGAGAGATCCGTGTAGTTGAAGCTCTGCACGGCGACGCCCGCGTCCGGCGCGGTTGGGATGCCGAATGACACGAAGACGTCGTTGGACAGCCGACGCTTGTTACCCTGGTAGTAGGCGACGACGTCGAGCTGGTCGGCGACTCCGATGCCGAGCCCCTGCCCCCGGTAGCCGAACGTGAGCTTGTCGAACGTCTGGAACGGGTAGAGGATCTGGATGAAGGGCGCATCGGGTGCGTACGCGGTCGGGTCGACGTAGCCGAAGCCCGAGGTGTCGGCATCATACCGTTCGTACTTCGCAAACACCTCAGACACCCGCGACAGCCGATACCCCAGGTAGCCCTCGACGCTGTAATCGTTGGTTCCCGTGTCGAACACCGTCGTGTTCGAGTCCAGCGTGATCTCGCCGAAGGAGCCGCCCGGAGCACGATAGTCGCCCGCATCCCGGTAGCTCCCCTTCACCCGGAACGACCAGGCTCCGAACCGACCGTTCAGACTCCCGACGCCACGATGCTGGCCGTCCTGGCTGCTGTAGCGATACCCGCCCGTGCCGTGCAGGCCGTCCTCGGTCGGCCGGATCGTGATCAGATTGATCACACCGCCGATGGCGTCGGTCCCGTACAACACCGACGCCGGGCCGCGGACGATCTCGACCCGCTCCAGCGACGAGATGTCGACGATCCCAGGGATCTCACCGAACGACTGCTGCCGCCGGGAATTCGACAGCCGCATGCCATCCTCCAGCAGGAGGATACGCTGTCCGCGCTGCCCACGGATGCTCGGCCGCACCTGGTTGACACCGACGCCGGTCACGTCGACGCCGGGAAGGGTTCGCAGCAAATCCGCCGGATTGTTGGGTGTGCGCTCGCGGATCTCCGCCTGATTCAGGACCGACACCGGCTTCGGCACGTCGAACTGGCTCTTCTCGGTACGAGTTGCGGTCACGACGACCGGACTTATGCGGTAGGAAACCTGCGGCTTCTGCTCGGTGGAATCCGCCTGCTCCTGGGGACCCGGTTGCTCCTGCGCTACCAGCTGGGTTCCGGCGAGTACAGCGGACAATGCGATGATGAGAGCCCGCCCGGCGAGGCGGAACCGCGAGAGAACGACGAGTGTCATGTGACCACCCCTCCAGCACTACCCGTGAATAGGAACTCTGCCATCGGCCTGCGACCGTTGCGTAATCGGTAGGATGAATACGCCTCGGTACGGGAGTGTGGTATTCGGTATTGTACGGGGAAGGACTCCGTACTAGTACGGACGCCCGAGCGGATCAGGACTCGCCGAGGTCGGTCTCCAACACGAAGCGGGTGAGATCGGCGACCGATCGCATCTTGAGTTTGCGGGCGACGCTGTCACGGTGGGTTTCGACAGTGCGCGGGCTGATACCCAGCTCGGCGGCGGTTTCCTTGTTGGTGAGCCCTCGTGCGATACGCACCAGCACCTCACGCTCGCGCGGAGTCAGTTGGTTGGCGGCCGAACGTTTCCGTGCACGCTCGGACTCATCGCGCAATGCCGTACTCAGCTGCCGCGCAGCTGCTGGATGGAAGTACTCTCCACCCTCATGGACCACCCTCACCGCCGCACGCAGCTCTTCCGGCTGCGCATCCTTAAGCACGTAACCTGCCGCTCCAACTCGGACCGCTTCGAGCACGTACTCCGGATGATCGTGCATGCTGAGGATGAGCACCCGCACGGTCTCGTGCTCCGAACGGAGCTCGCCTGCCACCTCGAGCCCGGACTTCCCGGGCATCGTCAGATCGAGCACGAGCACGTCGGGCTGCAGGGTACGTGTCATGGCAAGCGCCTCGACACCGTCACCTGCTTCGCCGACGACGTCGAAGTCCGGTGTCGCCGCTAGCACGGTCCGGATGCCCTCGCGCACCACCGCGTGATCGTCGGCAACGAGCACGCGTACCCGCCGGGCACCCGTCATGACATCACCGTGATTGAAGACGGTACACGGACGACCAGCTCGGTACCGCGTGCCGCGAGCGAGCCCACCGCGAGCGAGCCGCCCACTGCTGCGATGCGTTCGCGCATCCCCGCAAGACCCATGTGCCCTCGCCGTTCGAGTTCCTCCACCCGCATCTCCGTTGGCATGCCACGACCGTCATCGCGGATGCGCAGCACCACTTCCCCTTCCTCCGAGTCGAGTGCCACCGACACCGAGTTGGCCTCCGCGTGCCGCAAGACGTTCGACAGCCCTTCCTGGACCGCCCGAAAGATCGCCAGCTCAGCCTCGTCGGAGAGTGGCGGCAGCCGCTCCGATGTCACAAACAAAGCGCGCATGCCCGACTGTTCCTGGAAGTCGTGAAGCAGCGCCCGTATCGCCGGCACGAGCCCGAGGTCCTCGAGGAGCGACGGCCTCAACAGCGCCGTGACGTTTCGGATCGACCGGATACCCTCGTCGATCAATTCCGAGGCGCGCTCGAGGTTGGACACGATCGTGTCGCTGGCCTGTTCCCGCGCCAGACCGAGCTGCAGCTTCACCGCTGAGAACAACTGCGCCGTCTCGTCGTGTAGCTCCCGCGAGAGGCGACGTCGCTCCTCCTCGTTCTGCCGGACCATACGCTTGGCGAGCAACTCCAGCTCTGCTTTGCGGCCCTCAAGTCGCTGATACAGATCGACGTTCTCCAGCGCGGCACCTACCTGCCGGCCCAGGGCAACCAAGAACGGCCGGTCGAGCGCGGCAAATGGGTCCCGCGCCGCCCCGACGATCACGAGCGCACCGGCAACACCGCGGCCACGCAGAATCGGCAGAGCAGCAACATAGGCCAGTCGACGCCCTTCGAGCCCTTCCGGCGGAGCCCAATCCGTGACGACCTCCGGGTCTCCCGTCTTCAACACCCTCCGAACCGCCTGCTCTGCCGCCCCGTGCGGCTCCGCTCCCGGCCAATCGCTGCAGATACCCGCCCCGCGGATGAACCGTCCCTCGTCCTGTTCGATCGCGTACATCGCGCTGCCCTGGACGGCTGGCAGCGACAGCAACCGGGTGAGCAGCGCGTCGAGGACATCACGCTCGCGCTCTCGATATTGGAGCTCACTCGAGAGCGCAGACAGCGTCCGGACTCCGCTGTGCAGATCTTCCACGACGAGCAATAGGATGCCTGCGGCGACGGCGAGGGTGAACGCAATGTCCAAGTAGTAACCCCATGGATTCCACACCCCCCTCGCACGTAACAGGGGGTAGTCTAGATGATGCACCGCCCACAGCAGAAGAGATATGGCGAGCCCGATAGCCGCAGTCGACCGAACCTGGCGATGGTACCGGAAGAAGGCCCATGCCGTCCACGCGGTGGCCGCGCTCAGGAAGAGCACAGCCGGCAGCGCCGCTAACAGGAAGTTGTCGAGTCGGTAGATCGCCACGTAAGACCAGGCGATGGGGAAGAGGACCACCACGCCGTAGGCCGGCCTCCACCGCAGCTGCTGCGAGAACACGAGCGCGGCCCAGAGCAGCGCCAGGGCGGTCCATCCCGTCACCACTTGGTGCCAGTAGAGCCAGTAGCGCTGAGCAGTGAGCACGAAGCTGATGATCGCTCCCATTCGCAGCACGTACAGATACCATGCGAGCGCCCACCAGCCGAAGTAGGGCTTGCGGTAACGCCGATAGAGCCACGTGCACAGTAGCGCAAGACCGAGAGTGATGGCGGCCTGGAAGAACGCCGAGGCCAGCTCGGCGCGAGCCGAATCGGGGATCGTCAGATCCATGTTCCCAAGAAACCCATGAAGCAGGAGGAGGGGAAGCCGGGTGGAGTCAGAGAAGCAGGAGACAGATCAGGGTAATGGCGTTGGCCGAGACCAGCGACCACCCGACGGTCTTGAGTCGACGAGGGTGGACGGCCACCACTGAGACCACGCAGGCGACGGCTACCGGGGGTACCACGGATGCGGGAACCAGGAGGGGTACGTGCCCTTCGGCGGCGGCGACGAATCCGAGCACCCACACGCCCCCCCCCAACAGCAAGACCCCGAGCCGGAGTCGCCGCGCGCCGGGCCGGCCCTTGTGGCTCAGCTTGAGACCATGCACCGCCACCGTCGCGAGACCGAAGCTCACGAACCAGACCCCGGTTGCGAGCCACCCAAGGCCCCACCTTCCACCGCCTGCGACGACGAGCGGAATGGTCGTACACGCGAATGCCGCGACGATCAGTATCTCCGCAAGCAGCGATTTCTGCCTTCCGCGCACCAGCCACGGCGTGACGGCAGCTGCCGGTACCAGCGGGACGAGCACGGCCGTGCGTACCTCGGGTCCTCCGAGCAGGATGCTGCACACACCGAGTACGAGTGCCCCAGCGGCAAGCATGACGAACCTGCGCCCGGCCCTTGGGCCCGTACCCTCGCGGCGTCGTGCGCCGCGGGTGCCCGAGGCAACAGCCAACGGCTCATGGGCGAGGAACAGCAGCAGGCCAGCAAGCGCGACACATCCCCCACTCATACTCGGTCCGGCGAGTGTGAGGCCGGACGCGAGCGGAAACGCAAGCTCGGCATACGCCCCGTGCTCCCGGGGCCACAGAGAGTCGGCTCGCATCATAGAGTCGTCAGGACATCGCTGGCGGGTAGATGCGCCGAAGCCCCTGCTGACGCAGAGGCTTCGACGGTTGTGAGACCCGCATACAGCCCTACCTGGTTGCGTACACCTCGACGGTCCCGTCCCGGTCGAACGTCAGCACCTGGTACCGCTCCGGCTGGCGACCGGGCGTCTCCATACCGGGCGAGCCGATGGGCATTCCGGGCACGGCCAGGCCCTTCACGTCTGGGCGCTCGTCCAGGAGCTTATGGACGAGATCCGCTGGTACGTGGCCCTCGACCACGTAGCCGTCGACAACGGCCGTGTGGCACGACTCCAGGGCTTGCGTCACTCCATACTTGCGCTTGACCGGTGCCAGATCGATGACGTCGACTTCCTCGACCTCGAATCCGTTCTCCTGTAGGTGCCCGACCCACTTGTCGCAGCAGCCTCAGGTGGGGGTCTTGTAGACCGTCACCCCTGGCGCCGACACGATGGGTGGCGACTGGACCGCCGCCACCGTCACGAGCCCCGCCGAGAGAACGACGGTAAC
Source organism: Gemmatimonadota bacterium (assembly GCA_039591485.1). Classification (GTDB taxonomy): domain Bacteria; phylum Gemmatimonadota; class Gemmatimonadetes; order Gemmatimonadales; family GWC2-71-9; genus JAOTVV01. The sequence continues at coordinate 1,205 of JBDHDN010000201.1, read as the reverse complement.
TGTCATCAGAGCTTTGACTCTCGCCGTCATGCGCGAATACCTCCTCGATGATTTCCGGGCACGCGAACCGCAGAAACCCGATCGTGAACGTCCAGATTGTCAAAACTAGGGCCAAATCGTGGTGAGCGCTAGCCGACCACCGCGTCCTCGGATCCGACGAGCTCGCGAAACCGCGGGTGGTTGCGGAGGAACTCGAAGTCGGGATCGTTCAGGATCCACCGACGGTTCCCGAACCCGAGCTCGAGCGCGCGCTCAAGGCCAGTCAGGGCCTCCTCTACCCGACCCAAGATGGCGTCAACGCAGGCCGCCGCGTAGACGATCACCGGATCGTCGCCGTCGATGGCGAGCGCGCGTTCGGACCACTGGATGGCTTCGTCGGTCCGATCGAGCCGGGCAAGACATCCCGCTCCGAGCGTGAGTGCGCGACCATCTCCGGGGGTGAGATCGAGGTGCTTCTGAATCGACCGTAGGGCACGTCCGTACGCTGCGGCAGCCTCGTCGTGCCGGCCGAGGCCCTTGTACGAGAGCGCGGCGAGCAGCAGGGCCTGGTAGTCGTCGTGCACCTCGCACGCCCGCTCGAACAGTTGGACGGCCCGCTCCAGCTTGCCCTGTTGGAAGCACGTGCGTGCGAAGAAGTAGTACGGCTCGAACAATGCGGGATTCAGGCGAATCGCGGTCTCGAACTCGGCCTCTGCTTCGTCGTACCGCTTGCTGAGCGCTACCGCCAGGCCGCGCGCCGCGTGGGCCTCGGGCAGGTCCGGCGCGAGCTCCAACGCCCGTTGGCTGGCTCGATCCGCCTCCTCCAGCAGCGCATCGTCGCCCTCAAAGTACATGTAGAGGAACGAGCAGCTGTCGGCGAGTCCCGCATGGGCGAGCGCGTAACCGGGATCGATGGCGATCGCCTCGAGGAACATCTCGCGCGCGTGATGGACGCTGTTCTTCTGGAACAGGTGCAGGAAGTAGCGGCCCCGCAGGTACCGCTCGTACGCCTCCACGTTGGCCGCGGCCGGACGCGTCAAGGCCCGCCTTTGGTCCTCGGTGAGAATCACCTGCAGCGCCTCTACGATCTTCGCCGCGATTTCGTCCTGGACAGCGAAGACGTCGTCGGCCCCGCAGTCGTAGCGCTCCGACCAGACGTGATATCCGTCCGCGACTCCGATGAGCTGGGCGGTGATGCGCAGCCGCTCCCCTGCCTTCCGGACGCT
>JBDHDN010000200.1:0-7111 GCA_039591485.1 Gemmatimonadota bacterium | reverse complement strand
AACGATTGGCTTGGGACGGTGGCCGGCAAGTTCCTGTTGCTCTCACCACCCGAAGTCATGTGCCGGGCGCCGCACGAGCTGGAGGAGAATGCGACGGAGGCCACCGTCGCACGGCTCGACTCGATCCGCAGCGCAACCCAACAGGCCTACCGCCAACGCCTCGCCCGACTTGGCGGGCGGCGCGCGGGCCCGCGCCTGGACGAGGCCGGCGTCGCCGGGGTCGTCACCTCGGAATGGTCGGGCGGCTGGGGCGTCAACAAGATCTTCTCGTCACCCACGCGCCGGGCGGTGGCGGTGGACGTGAGCTGTGAGCACTACGGCATGCTGTTCCGGCTCGCGGAGAACGGCCAGGGTCCCCGGCTGCGCGTGAGCGCCGAAGCCGAAGCCCTGGGAGAGGTACCGCAGTTCAACGTCATCGCCAAGCTGACGGGCACCGAGCTGCCCGACGAGTACGTGGTCCTGTCGGCGCACTACGACTCGTGGCACGCCGCACAGGGTGCCACCGACAACGGTACCGGCACGATCATGATGCTGGAGGCCATGCGCGTCCTGAAGGCGACGTACCCCGACCCGCGGCGCACCATCATCGTGGGGCACTGGGCCAACGAGGAGGTGGGCCTGGTCGGATCGGGCGCCTTTCGCGAGGATCACCCCGAAGTCATCGAGGGACTCCAGGTCCTGTTCAACCAGGACAACGGCACGTGGCGTGTCGAGCGCATCGAGGGTCAGGGATTCCTAAACGCCGGGGCGCATATCGCGCGCTGGATCTCGCGCGTCCCGACCGAGATCTCCGAGCACATCACGCTCGAGTTCCCCGGTGCACAGAACAACCGCGGCAGCGATCACACGTCGTTCGTGTGCGCCGGTGTGCCGGCCTTCCGGCTGCAATCACCCTACGACGAGTACCGCCAGTACACGTGGCACACGAACCGGGACACGTACGACAAGATCGTGTTCGACGATCTCAAGAGCAACGCGACGCTCGCGGCGATGCTCGCCTATCTCGCATCCGAAGATCCCAACCGAGTTCCACGCGACAAGGCGCTCCTGCCGCCGAACCCGCGCACCGGCCAGCCGCGTGAGTGGGGAGGCTGTTTCCCGGTACGGCGCACCCCCTAGCACCGCGCCGAAGGCGAACACGCGGGACAGCCGCGTGGGACTGCAGCAGGTACATCACAAGGGGGCGGAGAGGGAGGAACGGGCCTACCCCTACGGAGTCGGAATGACCCGTGCTGCGTCAGGGGCAGACCGACCGGAGCTCCCGATCCGCCGAGGAGGGATTGTGGAAGAGACGCTCGGACTGCTCGCTCCCCAGCGCTTTGTGGACATGGGATTCGCGTTCGCGCCCAAGCTGCTGGCCGCACTACTCGTGTTGCTGGCTTTCTGGACGCTGCTCAGGATCACGCAGCCGCCATTCCGCAGCGTACTGCGACGTGCGGACTTCGCTGACGCCCTCGTGCACCTGCTCGTGGACAACGTCTACCGGATCGTGCTCCTGGGATTCGGCCTGATCATGGCGGCAAGCCAGCTGGGCATCAACGTTGGTGCCGCCCTCGCCGGTGTCGGTGTCGCGGGGATCGCCATCGGCTTCGCCGCCCAGGACTCTGTCGCGAACACCATTGCCGGGTTCCTGATCTTCTGGGACAAGCCGTTTCAGGTGGGACACATCGTTTCGACGCAGGGTGAGTACGGGGAGGTCGCGCGGATCACGATGCGCACGACACGCATCCGCACACCGAACAACACGTACGTCGTGCTTCCCAACCGCAAGATCATCGAGGACGTGCTGGTCAACCACTCGATGTTCGGACACACCCGGGTCGACGTCCCGATCGGTATCGCCTACAAGGAACGCGTCGACGCCGCCCGGGAGGTGCTGCTCACCGTCGCCCGTGACCAGCCGGATGTCCTGAGCGATCCGGCGCCTGAGATCGTCATGACCGAGCTCGGCGCCTCGAGCGTGAATCTGGAGGTTCGGGTGTGGACCTCCGACGCCCGACTGGAACGCCCCGTGCTCGTCCGGGTACTGGAAGCGTCGAAAACGGCGCTCGACACAGCGGGCATCGAAATTCCGTTCCCGCACCTTCAGCTGTTCGTGGAGGATCTGCGGCCGCCGGTCGTCGATCAGATGAAGTTGATCACAGCTAGCAAGGCCGGGTAGGCAGGTGCCCTCCCTTCGTCACGCACGCCAGTCCGGCCCGCTCACCCATCGAGGAGGTTGCATGCCACATCGTGTTGTCGTGGCCGCGGCGGCGGTCGCCCTTCTTCTCGCATCGGATCCCCTTGGAGCACAGGAGGCACCTGCCACGACCAACATCCCCGACGCCATCCTGGGCACCGCCCCATCACCACAGGGGATCAGCGTCCGGTACGTGCCCGGCGACGAGGAGACGCAGGGCTACATCGCAGTACCGGAAGGCGAGGGACCGTTCCCCGCGGTGATCTTGATCCACGAGTGGAACGGGCTCACCGATCGCGTTCGCCAAGTTGCCGACGCGTTCGCCGACCAGGGTTACGTCGCGTTTGCAGCCGACGTGTACCGCGGACGCACGGGTTCCAACCGGGACGAGAACATGGCGCTCGTGCAGGAGGCCCGCGGTAACATGGACGCCGTGATCGCCAATCTCGACGCCGCCCAGCAGTTCCTACGCAATCGGCCCGACGTGTCCGGCAAGATCGGCGTCATGGGCTGGTGTTTCGGCGGCGGCATCGCGCTCAGCTATGGCCTCGGAGGGGAGTATCACGACGCGACCGCCATCTTCTATGGATCGCTCGTGGAGGACCCGGAGGTGCTCCGGTCGCTACACCACCCCGTGTACGGCACGTTCGCCGAGAACGACCGCGGCATTCCCCCCGAGCAAGTCGAGCGATTCGCCGCTGCACTCGACTCGATCGGCATCGAGAACGACATCCACGTCTACGACCACGTCGGACACGGCTTCTGGCTCCGTGTTGAGGAAGACCCGGACAAGCGAATGGGGCCGGCGCAGGACGCGTGGAACCGGTTGCTCCGATTCCTGGCGTTGAACCTCCGTCCGTAGACGGGCGGCTTCGGCCTGCGGCGTCGGCGCCTCCAGGTGCCTTGACGCCGCAGCCCTGCGGTGCGATCTCCCTGTCGCACCGATGACCTATCTCCAGTTCCACCTCGTCTTTCTTCTGCCGGCCCTCATCCTGGCGGGCACGCAGGCGTGGAAGGTGCGCGAGCGGCTCGGCACGCGAGCGGGGTGGGCCTTGTTTGCCGTGCCACCGATCGCCCTGGCGTACACGACGCCGTGGGACAACTACCTCGTGTGGAAGGGTGTGTGGTACTACGGTGCCGACCGGGTACTGGGCACGATCGGGTACGTCCCCGTCGAGGAGTATCTCTTCTTCGTGCTGCAACCGCTCCTCGCAGGCGCCGTACTGTACGCCCTCCTCGGACGGCTCGCGGCACGCGGCTTGCCGGCGTACGCGTCCAGCCCAATCGGTGTCCGTGTGGTGGGTGCGGTACCGTGGCTCGTCGCGGCGGCCATCGGCGTGCTCCTGCTCGGCACAGAGCACGGTACGTACATGGGCCTCATCCTGGCGTGGGCCGCGCCCCTCGTGGCGCTGATGTGGCTGTTCATGGGACCGGCCTTCTGGCGCCTTCGGCACGCGGTCGTCCCAGCGATCACCCTTGTGACGGTCTACCTCTGGATCGCCGACGCACTCGCTATCCGCTGGGGTATTTGGGCAATCTCCGATCGATACACCTTCGGCGTAGAACCCCTGGGCCTGCCGATCGAGGAGGCCACGTTCTTTTTCGTCACGACCGTGATCTCGGTGTTCGGCGTGATGCTCTTTCTGGTCCCCGGCATGCGCGGGCCTAGGAAGGCGTAATGGGCGCTCCGGTGACCCGCACGGTGCCCGGCCCCACAGGACGGCCGCCGCTGGAAGAACTGAAGGTCCTGCGCGACGGGCCTCACGAATTCCTGCGCGAACTGACCGATCGCTACGGGCCTGCGCTCCGCTATCCGCTGGGTCCCTTCCGCTTCTACCTGTTCGCCCACCCCGAGGCCGTCCAGCACGTCCTGGTGACCAACCACGGCGCGTACGGCAAGAACACCTTTCAGTACCGCCTGCTGTCCGAGATCACCGGCGACGGTCTGCTCACGATGGACGGGCCGGCCTGGCTTGCCCGCCGCCGCCTGGCGCAACCGTCGTTCCATCGCGCGCGCATCGCCGAATTCGCACCGATCTTCACACGGTACGCCGACGCGCTGGTTACCCGCTGGGCCGGTTTCGCGCGATCACGCGAGCCGGTGGATGTGGCTGCCGACATGATGCACGTGGCCCTGCAAGCGGTGGCGCAGACCCTGTTCGGTGCCGAGGTCGGCGATCGGGCGAGCGCGCTGTGGCGGGCCACGCTGGACGTCCTGCACCATCTCATGTTCCGCGCGCGCACGTTCGGGATCGTGCCACCGTGGCTTCCGGTGCCGCGCAATCGGCGATTCCGCAGGAGCATCGCCGTCCTCGACGAATCGATCTACGCCACCATCCGCGACCGGCGCCGTGCAAGTGCCACGTCACCAACACCGCAGGACCTGCTCCAGCGGCTCATGGACGCAGGTGCCGGCGACCCGGCCAGCGCGCTGTCAGACCGTCAGCTGCGCGACGAGATGATCACGCTGTTGATTGCCGGGCACGAGACGGTGGCAAGCGCCCTGACATGGACCTGGTACCTTCTCGCCGCCGACCCCGATGCCGATGCGGCACTCGAGGCCGAACTGCGCGGCGTCCTCGGTGAGCGGCTCCCCACCGCCGAGGACCTTCCCCGCCTCGTGTACACGCGTGCCGTGTTCGAGGAGGCGATGCGACTCTATCCACCCGCCTGGGTGATCACCCGGCGGGTGCTCGCCGAAGATGAGGTGCAGGGCGTACCACTGCCGCGGGGAGCGCTCGTGATACTGAGCCCGTACGTCACGCAGCGGCATTCCGATTACTGGGACGAACCGGATGCATTCCGTCCTGAGCGCTTCATCGGAGCGGCAGGGGAGGGGCGTCACCGCTACGCCTACTTCCCGTTCGGAGGCGGACCGCATCTCTGCATCGGGAATCACTTCGCACTCGTAGAGGCGACGCTCATGATCGCTACGATTGCGCAGCGCTATCGGGTGGAGGCCATGCCCGGACGGCGTGTCGAGGTCGATCCTGGCGTCACGTTGCAGCCGAGGGGTGGGCTGCCAATGCTGGTCGTACGACGGGAGACCTACACCGATCCGGGGTGAGTTATTCCAACGCCAGCGTCCGCAATACCGTTTCACCGATCAGGCGATGGCCTGCCTCGTTGTAGTGTCCAAGTCGCCGAAACGGGAACAAGGCCAACGGATCTCCGGAAGCTTCGAAGACCGCGTCGATATCGATCGTTGGAATACCCAACGAGTCGGCCAGCGCGAGGATCCGGGTACGATTCGCGTGCTCCTGTCTAGCCATTGAGGATCGCACGTAACGCCCGTGTGCAGGCAGGTAGACGAGGTACAGAGATCCGTTCCATGCGCGCACGGTACTCTGGGCTTCGGCGAGGACCGAGCCGAACAGGTTCACGAGATCGTCGCCGGCGGGGCCCCGCTCCGCGGACTCACCAAGCGTCAGACCCAAGCGAGCCCGCACTGTCGGCAGGCGGAGGAATGAAGGCACCCATTTCCGGGACGATCGTGTCGCCTCCGGTGTCGGCGGCTCGGGCATCGTACGCAACCGGGAGGCAACGTAGACCTCGAGCAAGCTATCGACCTCGGATTGCCGATCCCGTAGACCCTGGGAGTACGAGTCTTCGAGGTAGCGCATCAGGAGGGGTGATGCGTGCTCCCTGCTCAGATCCCACAGGTCATTCTCCCCGTAGAAGAAGAACAACACGTGCTGCGGTCGGAGCAGCGTCGCATACTCCTTCAGCGTTGCCAGTGCCATCAGCGGACCGGTGTTGGCCATGCCGAGATTCAGGGTCGCGGGACGTCGGGCCCTGATGACCGAAACGACGTTCTCCGAGGAGGGGACACACACTCCCTGGACATGAGAACCGCCGACCGCTACGACATCCAGGCGCTCCGATCCCCACATTCCCGGCGGGTTGTGAAAGCCGTGCTCGTCGCTCCGGTACGTGATCCACTCTCCATCGTGGTTGCAGAACACCGTCACTCTGTTGCTGCTCCCACCGAGCACGACTGTTTCGACGCCGGACACGGTGAACCGGGACAGGCGAGAGCTGTCCGACTGCGGAATCAGGAAGCCGATGGGGTAGACGCTCACGGTGACGGCTCCCCCACCCGCACGCAGGTCCCGAACGACCTGGTAGTGGCTCCTCGTGTCGTACTCGCCCCCGCGCCGCCGCACGAGCTCGACCAGTATTCGCTCTTCGTGTGCCGAACCTCCCCACAGTGTGACCACCGAGCGGGAGGTCGCATTCGGCTTCACCGCATCGAGGATGACTTCGGCGGCGTACAGGATCAGCGACGTCACGAGCGCACCGAGAGCCAGGCCAACCTTCGCCGTCGTCCGCCATCGGAGCCCCGAAAAGAACATGATGGCCAGCACACCCGGCAGGCCGTAGTACAGCAGTGGCCCTGATACACTCCGGAACGCCCGGTCGCCCGCAAGCTCGTAGTGGTACAGGAGGTACGAGAGCAGCACGAGACACGACGTGCCAGACAGGAGCAGCACGAGATTCACCGCGACGGACGTACGCGTCGATGGGGTCTTCGGCATCACCAATCACTCATCCAAGGTCATCCGTGCGGTGCGGCACGATGCGACAACGCCGAGCCAAATCGTTCTTACAGGCCGACGGGTGAACCAAGGCAGCCCGGTGTCGCATGCCGGAGAGACACACAGATCCCATTGCACGAGATCGTTGGACAGGAGCCGGTAACCCGAAAGGCGGCGGATCACTAGGCAGCCATCGGCTACCTCATGGCAATGTCGCCCCGAGGAGTGGTCTTGTCGATAGCTCGACCCCGGAGGATACGCCAAGAGACCAACGGCGGGCTGCGACCCGCGACTGGCTCTCCTGGCACATGAGCTGGGTTCCGAGAGGCGGACTCAAAAGCTCTCGATCGCCGTCAAGCCGGCCTCGCCGACGAGACGGTGACCTTCCTCGTTG
>JBDHDN010000199.1:0-9938 GCA_039591485.1 Gemmatimonadota bacterium | reverse complement strand
CCCGAACTCCTCACCGCCGCGGTCAGTATTGGGACAGGACACGTTCAGCTCGAACGCGGCAATCACCGAGAACTCGCCGAGCCGGGCAACGACCGTGGGGTAGTCCTCCGGCACGAATCCCACCACGTTCACCAGCACCCGCGCTCGCCGGAGATGCTGTGCGAGCCACGGGAGGTCCTCGGCGGCCACGTGCTCGACACCGGGATTGGCGAGGCCCACGGCGTTCAACATGCCGCCGCCGAACTCCGCTACCCTGGGCCCGGCATTCCCGGCGCGAGGATGCGGGCTCACTGCCTTCGTCACGATGCCACCGAGCGCGTCGAGCTCGACAATGTCAGCCAGCTCGTGGCCGAACCCCGCCGTGCCGGCGGCCAGCAATATCGGATTCTGAAACGTCGTGCCGAAGACGGCCACCGGGTCCGGCACGCGCCCACTCACCGGTTGGGCCGTCGATCGCGTCGCAGCTCCTCTTCAGCCGCGGCTGGCGACCACCCGACGGCGAGACGCTGACGCTCGAGCTGCAGCAGCACCCGAAGCGAATCTTCGAGCGCCGCGAACTGCGTGCCCGCCTCCCCATGGAGCACCATGGTGTACGGCGAGTAGGGGTAGCGCTCTTGGAGCACCGTGCGAACGGAGTCGGCTCGCCCAGGATCCAGCATGGCGGTGGCAAGCAGTGCCTTCGGTGCGAATCGCGAGTCGGGGTGCTGTGCCGCCATGGCCAGGAAGAACTCCGTCGCCGGAGTCGGTGCATCAAGCGAGTCGCGCAACATCTCTCCGACCACGAACAGCTTGAGATCACGGGCCGGCAGCGTGGGATCTTCCAGAACCATCCGCGCGGCCTGCGCCACATCCCGCGCCGGTTGGACGACGCGGGACGCCGATCCGCCCCCCCGCGACGCGTCGGCAAGCTGGGCTTCGACCGCTGGAAGCTCCTGCAGGTCATCGAGCATCCGCAGGGCGGCTACGGCCAGGTAGGACCGGGCGACCGCCCCCTCCGCGGAGTCAGAGGCAGCCGCCTCGACCTCGCGATACCGCTGTACGGCGGCTGTCAGATACCCACGCTCCCACCGGCGCTCCGCGTCGGCAATGAGAATGCGCGCACGCTGGCCGGGCGTGAGATCCGTGCGCGCCACCAACCGGTCTACCACTGCTGCGGCGCGATCGGGGCTCCTCGCACCCAAATCGTCGAGCGCCGTGCGCCACTCGCTCTCCCGATAGGCACCGGATGCCCGTGCTTGGAGTGTTCCGACTGCCCGGTCGAGATCACCATGCGCGGTGTACGCCTGAGCGAGCTCAAGACCGCCAGCCTCGGGGGGGACCTGTTCGAGATCCGCCACAGCCTTCGTAGCATCCCCCGCCGCGAGATGTGCGCGCCCGCGAAGGCGCAACGCATCCTGCACGATCGCCGAGTCGCGATCCGCAAGCAGCGGCTCGACCGCGATGATCGCCAGTGATGGCTGCCGAAGGAGTAGGCGGCAATCCGCGAGCAAGAGGCGCGCTTCGCGTCTCAACCCGGCATCGGGTGATGAATCGACCGCGAACCCGAGCGGCCCCACGGCCCGACGGCAGTCGCCGGCGTGAGCGAGGCCGCGACCCCACAACAGAAGGGCGTCATCGCGGTGCCGGCTGTCGGGATATCGTGTCGCAACAGATTCCGCCTTGACCGCTGCCTGTGCCCACAGCGAGCGGGCTTCTCCCACGCGGCCCTCACGCTCGGCCCGGTCGGCTTCTCCGGCAAGCCGATTCGCATTGTACAGGCCGTTGTAGTAGGCGCAGCCGATCAATAGGCCCATCAGGGTCAGCGACAAGGAGCGCAGCCGAATCCTCATGGGGCGGGACTGACCAGGACCTTCTTCTCGTAGCGACGGAGGTATTCGACGACGCCGTCGGCGATGGCTCGCGCCAGCTGACGCTGGCCCTCGCTGGATGCCAAATACCGCCCGTCTTCTCGGTTCGTTGCGAAGCCCGTCTCGACGAGCACAGCCGGGCGGGTCGCTGTCGCCAGCACGGTGAATCGCGCCTGCGCCACCCCGCGGTCTCGGCCCGGATGCACTCGCGCACCGCTGTCCTGCACGAGGTCCGCGAGCAGCGCGGACTCGCGGAGGAACTCGTTCGTTTGCAGGTCGCGGAAGATGAAGCCGATGTCACCCTCGCGGGGTCCCCCTGTCTCGTACCGCAGCGCCTCGTCCTCCATCGCTGCAACGCGACGGGCCTCTTCCGTCAACGCATCGCCCAGGAAGTAGGTCTCGATCCCGTTGACCCGGTCGTAACCGCTCCGACGCGGTAGGCTGTTCACGTGGATGGAGACGAAGAGATCACAGTCCGCCCTGCACATTGGCGCCCGCTCGCGCAGCGCTATCAGCGTGTCGGTCGTACGCGTCATCACCACCTCCACCCCCCGGCGCCGAAGCGCGTCACGCACGTTTCTCCCAAGGGCGAGCGTGACGTCCTTCTCCTTCACGCCCCGTGGGAGATAGCGGCCGGGATTCCCGGGGTCGGTGCCTCCATGCCCCGGATCGATCACCACCTTGTGCGCCAATCTGAGTCCGTTGGCACGCGCCGCTTCGGAGGCAGGCCTGCCTGGTGTCGCCGGTATCGGGGCAGCGGTTGCCGCGACGGCCACGCGCAACTCCTCGAACCGACCGCGCGTCGCGTCGTAGCGATAGCCCTCGCTGAATACCCTGGGCACGTGCTCGGCCAGCCATTGCAGGGGGACGAACAGGGTGTCGCCAAGCGCATACGCCCCGCCCGCCAGCGGGTAGACGCGATCCTGATGCACCATGACGGGTGCGCCAAGGAGGAAGCGGAACGGCTCGCCCGGCGTGGCCGACATCCAGCCGGACCGGCACCGAGATCTCGCCGCGCGAAGTGGCCACCACGACAGTTGCCGGCACCGCTGGCGGCGGAGGGTGGGCCGTCGAGCCGAGCACCAGCAGCGCTGCCACCACGGCCGTCACTGCCGCCCTCGCGCGCGGGCGGCATCACGCTCCTCGGCCCGTCGTTTCAGGGTCTCTCGCTTGTCATGCAGCTTCTTCCCCTGCGCCAACGCGATTGTCACCTTTGCCCACCCATCGCTGAGGTGGAGATCGAGAGGGACCAGCGTGAGCCCCTTCCGCTCGACTGCGCCGATCAGCCTTCGCAACTCGTGTCTGTGCACAAGGAGCTTCCGCGCACGGGTCGGCTCGTGGTTCGCGTACCCCGCCGACTCGTAGGACGCGATGTTCATGCCCTCGAGCCACAACTCTCCGCGCCGGATCACACCGAACGCACCCTTCAGGCTGACCTTGCCTGAGCGCACCGATTTGATCTCGCTACCCGTCAGCGCTATGCCTGCCTCCCAGGTATCGAGGATGTGGTAGTCGTGCCGCGCCCGCGGATTGCGGGCGACGACCCTGCCGGAATCGGCCTTCGCGCTGGATGACGGTGACACGAGCTAAGTCCAATGTAGAAAACCGTTTCCGGGCGGTCAAGCAGAACGGTTGACCCCGGTTGCCGCCGCCCTCTATATTCCGTGCCCCAAGCGAAGTTCCGTGCCGAAGTGGTGGAACTGGTAGACGCGCTGCGTTCAGGGCGCAGTGGGCGCAAGCCCGTGGGGGTTCGAATCCCCCCTTCGGCATGCGGTGAAAGGGCCCGGCGACAGCCGGGCCCTTCGGCGTTTCGGCAGCCGCGCCAGACTCAGTATCGCGGCATCGTCGGATCGATCCGGGTCGCCCACGCGTCCACCCCGCCTGCGAGACTTCGGGCCTGAGGGAATCCGGCAGCGCGGAGCGCCACCGCCGCTCTGAGTGACCGCACCCCCGTGTGGCACACGGTAACGATCGGCCGACCCCGATCGAGCTCTTCGACGCGTGCCTCCAGCGCTCCGAGCGGAATGAGTACTGACGGCTCGATGCGGCAGATCTGCCATTCGAGCGGTTCCCGCACGTCGACTACCTGTGGGGTCTCTCCTGCTCGGAGCGTGGCAGCGAGCTCTTCCACCGAAACCTCGAGGTCGTGGGCGACCGTCGGTGCAGAGATACCGCAGAAGTGCTCGTAGTCGATGAGTTCGGTCACACTCGGGTTGTCACCGCACACGGGGCACGCCGGATCCCGCTGCAGTGACAGCTCGCGGAACTCGGCAGTGAGCGCGTCGAAGATCACCAGCCGTCCGACCAGGGTGTCACCCGCCCCGAGGAGCAGCTTGATCGCCTCGAGCGCTTGCAGGCTCCCAATGACCCCCGGGAGCGCACCCAGGACGCCAGCTTGGTCGCACGATGGCACGAGGCCCGGCGGTGGCGGCTCGCGGAACAGGCACCGGTAGCACGGTCCCCCCCGTGCTGCGAACACCGAGACCTGACCATCGAATCGGAAAATGGCGCCGTAGACGTACGGGAGGTCACTCAGCACGCACGCATCGTTCACGAGGTAGCGCGTCGGGAAGTTGTCGCTGCCGTCGACGACGAGGTCCCACCCGCGGAACACGTCGAGCGCGTTTGCGGACGTCAGGCGGTACTCGATCGGTACTACCTCTACGTGGGGATTGAGATCGCGGAGGCGCGCTGCTGACGACTCCGTCTTCGCCGTTCCAACCGCCGCCGAACCGTGCAGCACCTGCCGTTGGAGGTTGGTGGCGTCGACGACGTCGTCATCGACGATGCCGAGACGACCGACGCCCGCGGCCGCCAGGTACAAGGCTGCGGGCGAGCCGAGTCCCCCGGCGCCTACCACGAGCACGCTGGAGTGCTTCAGCCGCTGCTGGCCCGCCATCCCCACGTGCGGCAACACGAGATGCCGAGAATAGCGGGACAGCTCCTCGGGAGAAAGGGCGTTCGGCTTCACGGAATGGGGCGCGGGGAACTACTCTCTGCGCGGCTGGCGGACGGTCTCGGTCGGGAGGCAACAGACACACCAGCCCACGCCCGCCGTCGCGCCGGGCGCACGCAGCATGCCGCTGTCATCTGACTACCGAAAACTCAAGAGGCGACGAGGCTTCGGACCTCGGACTCCTCCTCCATCAGATCGGCCAAGCTGACGCTGGACAGCATGTCGTCGATCCGCCGCTGCAACTCACGCCAGACTGGGCGGATGCTGCAGTCCCCATCGGGACCGCACCGCGTCAGATTCACACGGTGCGCGTCGCAGTACACCTCGAACGTTCGGCTCTCCGCCGCCTCCATGACATCCTTGACGGTGATGGTAGCCGCATCGCGTGCGAGATAGTACCCACCCTTGGCACCGCGAACGCTCTTGACGAGCCCAGCTCTCCGCAGCTTGAGCAGGATCTGCTCCACGTAATCGGCAGGAAGACACTCGCGTTCGGCCAGATCGCGAGCGGGCGTCGGTGACTCACCGCCCTCTCTTGCCAGGTGGAGCGATACGATCAAACCATACTCGGCCCACGTTGTGACACGCATGGCTTCCTCCCCTCTGCCCCAATATCCGACGTTGACGCTTGCAATGCAAGATAGCTGCGTCCGTCAAGTACTCCCCTCGCCACCGGGCACGCCTGGTTCCGTCATGGCTCGCAAATCCAGAATGGCGTCAACTTCTGTCGGAGTCAAGAGACCCGCCGACTTCACCAGCTCCCGTACGGTGACGCCCCGCTCCAGTGCTTCCTTGGCGAGCCGGGCAGCCTCCGCGTACCCGAGCCGCGGGGCCAGCGCGGTCACGATCGCGGGGCTTCGCTCCAGCCAGTAGGCGCAGCGCTCCTCGTCCGCTTCGATGCCGGGCACACAGCGTTCGGCGAGCAAGCGCATGGCATTCTCGAGGATCCCCATCGAAAACAACAGGTTGTGAGCGATGACCGGCATCATCACGTTGAGCTCGAGTTGCCCCGCCTCGGCGGCGCCGGCAATCGCGCGATCGTTTCCGGCGACCTGGAAGCACACCATGTTGGTCATCTCGGCAATGACCGGGTTCACCTTGCCCGGCATGATGCTCGAGCCGGGTTGCACGGCCGGCAGGCGGATCTCGGCCAGTCCGGTGCACGGTCCGGACGAGAGCAACCGCAGGTCGTTGGCGACCTTCGCCACATCGAGCGCGCAGGCTCTGAGTTGACCACTGAACGCTGCGAAGTCCCCCATCGACTGCATGAGTTGGATGCGGTCGCCTCCCACGTCGACCTGCAGGCCGGTCGTCTGTCTCAGGAACTGCACCATCAGGTCCGGGTACGCGGGCTCGACATTCAGGCCGGTGCCGACGGCCGACCCCCCAATGTTCAGAGACCGCAGCCAGCCTGCAGCCTGCTCGAGCCGATCGCGATTCCGACGCAGGGTGCCCGCGAAGGCTGCGAACTCCTGCCCAAGGCGGATCGGAGTCGCATCCTGGAGGTGGGTCCGCCCGGCCTTCACGATGCTGTCGAACCGTGACGCACGATCGGCGAGCGCGCCGGCCAATTGGTCCGCCGCCTGGAGCAGGCTCGGGAGCAAGGCCAGGGCCCCGAGCCGAATCGCCGTCGGAATCGTGTCGTTGGTGCTCTGCGCCATATTGACGTGATCGTTCGGGTGTACGGGATCGTACGTCCCGCGGGAGCCCCCGAGGATCTCGTTCGCGCGGTTCGCGAGCACCTCGTTCGCGTTCATGTTGTGGCTCGTGCCCGCTCCGGCCTGGTATGGGTCGATCACGAAGTGTTCGCGGTACTGGCCGCCGAGGACTTCGTCGGCTGCCTGCACGATGGCATCTGCAAGCCGGGGGGGCATCCGCCCCGTTTCCCGGTGGGTCAGGGCCGCGGCTCGCTTGATCCACACCATCGCATCCACAAAGATCGGCAGCGGTTTGAGACCGGAGACCGGAAAGTTTTCTCGAGCGCGCTGCGTCTGCGCGCCGTAGAGCGCGGCGCCGGGCACGGCGACCTCGCCGAGGGAATCGCTCTCCATCCGGGTGGCGTCGGACCCGCCAACGCCACTCGAATTGCCGAGATAGGTCGCCCGCTCATTCATTTGATCCCTCCTGACCGATGCCACGCCGTGCACCGGGGCGCCGGCTCACCCCGTTCGGCGTCCGCTACCTGACCGCACGGCGCCTCCGATGGCGTCAGCGGGTCACTTCTACATGTAGGGCGTCGTTGAACCGGTTGAAGTACGCGAAGAGGCCCACGACCAAGGTGATCTCCACGAGTTGCCCTTCGTCCCAGTACTCCGCGAGCCTGCGATACACGGCATCGGAAACGGAACGTCCGCTTTCGGTCACCTGCTCGGCGTAGCGGATGGCCACTTGCCAGGATTCCTCAACGCCGTCCAGCATCGCAGGGGTAACGGACCCGTGCTCGGGAGACTCGCGTCTGACCGCAGCGATCCACGTTTCCTTCGCTCCCAGCCGCCTCGCCAAGGCGGTGTGGGATGCCAGTCAGTAGCGGCACCGATTGATGGACGAGACGCGTACCGCGAGCAGTTCCTTGAGCAGGGTCGGCACTGTACCCTCGTTCATCACCGTGCGAAAGTGCGCGATGAGGGTCTCGAGGTGCTCTGGGCGCACCGCAACCGTGCGGAACATGTTGGGGATGTTACCGCGCTCGCGAAGGAAGACATCGAAGATCGAGCGGACGCCCTCGCTGACTTCACCGGGGTCACGGGGCCGGACTCGTGGGCTCGTGCCGTCGCTTTTCATGTGTCAGTCGGAACAGTCGCCGAGGGGATACACGAACCCGCAGTTGGCACACGGGTTCTTGCACCCCCACGCCTTGGGTTGGACCTCGAAGCCGCACTGCAGGCAGCGCGGCCGCTGCGCTCCACCCGTTCCGCGAGCGCGTGGCGTCGTGACGCCGGCTGCGGTCTCACTCAAGGGGAAACGCTCCCGTCAGGAAAGGGTTCGACGAGCGTTCCCGCCCGATCGTCGTCTCCGGCCCATGTCCGGAGTACACGACCGTGTCGTCGGGCAGGGTGAGCAGCTGCTCGCGGATACTCCGCAGCAAGGTCGCACCGTCGCCACCGGGCAGGTCAACCCGGCCGACCGACCCGGCGAACAGGGCGTCACCCACCAGTGCGATGCCCTGGCCCACGAATGCCACGCTGCCGGGGCTGTGACCAGGCACGTGGCGAACCTCGAACTCGAGTCCGCCCACCCGCACGTGGTCACCGTGGGCGAGCTCATGGTCGGGGGCTGGCAGCGGGTCCGCCCTGATGCCGAACCAGGCCCCTTGCGCCGCCGCGCCGTCGTATAGCCGGCGGTCGTCAGGATGGAGCCACACCGGCACCCCGCTCTGGTCAACGATGCGGCGTACGCCAAGCACGTGATCGATGTGCGCGTGAGTGAGCCACACCGCGGAGAGCGTGAGCCCCTCGTCGGCGAGCGTACGGAGGAAGCGGTCGGCTTCCTCACCGGGGTCGACGAGCACGGCTGCGGCAGCATCCCGATCGGCAACGATGAAGCAGTTCTCCTGGAACGCTCCGTTGGGGAGGCTCAGGACCTCAAGCCGAGCCAACGGGCTCCTGCTCCTCGCTCGCTTCCGACCGGTCCCGTCGCTCGGCCAGGTACTTCTCCACCGCGATCGCCGCCGTGGTCGCGTCACCCACCGCAGTCGTGATCTGGCGCACGAGCTGAACCCGAAGGTCACCCGCCGCGAACAGCCCCGGGATGGACGTCATCATGTGCGAGTCGGTGCGGATGTACCCCCCGGCATCGTGGTCGAAATGGCCCTTGATGAGCCCGGAGTTCGGCGTGAAGCCGATGAAGATGAAGACACCACCCACCGGGAGCGTCGAGTGCTCGCCTGTCACCGTGTCGCGCAGCAGCAGCTGGGTGACACCGCGCGGCTCACCCTCGATTTCCTCGACGACCTTGTTCCAGAGCACCTCGATCTTGGGGTTCCGGAATGCGCGCTTTTGGATGATCGGCGATGCCCTGAGCTCGTCACGCCGGTGGATGATGTAGACCTTCTCCGCGTACTTGGTGAGGTACTCGGCCTCCTCGACGGCGGCATCACCACCGCCCACCACGCCGAGCACTTCCCCCTTGAAGAAAGCACCGTCGCAGACCGCGCAATAGGACACACCGCGGCCGGCGTATTCCTGCTCTCCGGGCACGTCGAGCTTTCGCGGCGTGCCGCCGGCTGTGATGATCACCGCCGGGCTGCAATAGGTCTTGCCGAGTTGGGTGGTGACCTGAAACTCGCCATCGGGCTGCCGGACAATCGCCTCGACCGTGTCCATCACGACCTCGGCACCGAATTTCTTGGCGTGCTCGGCCATGAGGCGGGCGAGCTCGGGACCCTTCACACTCTCGAACCCGATGTAGTCCTCGATCAACTCGGTGTTGAGCAGCTCCCCACCGGGCATGCCGCGCTCGATCACGAGCGTCTTCAGCATGCCACGCCCTGTGTACATCGATGCACACAGCCCAGCCGGACCGGCGCCGACGATGATGACGTCGTACATCTGCTGTTCCTGCTCTGTTTCGGCCTTGGTCACGATATCCTCAATCGTAGCGTTGGCGGTGGGCCGCCGCGGACCAACGCCGTCTCGAGCGCGCCGCGGAACTCCACCGTTTCAAACTCGATCGCCGGATGCTGCTTCCCGGCGAGTTTTGCGAGCGCCGCGCCCCCCACGCTTCGCACCCCGTGGACATTGTTCCGCTCCCGGTGGAGCAGCGCGGCCGCGC
Organism: Gemmatimonadota bacterium; assembly: GCA_039591485.1. GTDB lineage: Bacteria > Gemmatimonadota > Gemmatimonadetes > Gemmatimonadales > GWC2-71-9 > JAOTVV01. The sequence continues at coordinate 365 of JBDHDN010000199.1, read as the reverse complement.
TCTGAATCAGACCCTGGAGAACGAGCGCCTCGTCCCCGTCTGGCACCGATCGCCAGATGACCTCCAGCTCTTCGTGTGCGTCCCAATACCGTCCCGCATTGAAGAGCGCGATGGCTCTGGCGGAGTGTCCGGGCCGGTCGATCGGCCCCGGCCGGTAGCGGCGATCGGGTCGCTTGCTCGGACGGCTGGGCCGGCTGGGGGGACCGCCATCGGCCACGGTCACGCACCGAGCGAGGCGAGGACTTCATCGGCACCGGGTGCGCCGCGCACCGCGAACACGACCGTCCCGTCCCGGTCGACCAGGACCACCGAACGCTGAATCCGCCGCCCGTCCGGCTTGAGGGCTCCGTACGCCGCGCACGCCT